>CAZKVA010000005.1:0-25021 GCA_964556035.1 uncultured Actinomycetota bacterium | reverse complement strand
AGGAAATTTATCTAATATAATTTCCTTATTATGAGGAAAGAAATAATAAAAACTCTAATAACAGGTTTTCATGAAAAAAACATACCTCCTGTAAAACCCAGGCTTTTAGAGATTCCTGTCAACTCGAAAAAGATAATTGCCTTAACAGGTGTCCGCAGAGGCGGGAAGACCTACCAGTTATATAATGTAATCAACAAATTGATCACAAAAAAAATCAATATAAAAAATTGCCTGTATTTTAATTTTGAGGATGAAAGAATAGATAAAAATACATTTGAATTAAATAATGTAATTGAATCTTATCAGGAATTATATCCTGAAACAAATCTGGCTGATTGTTATTTTCTATTTGATGAGATTCAGAATATAGAGGGTTGGGAAAGATTTGTAAGAAGAGTATATGAACAGATCTCAAAGAACGTATTTATAACTGGTTCCAACTCAAAACTTTTAGGCAAGGAGATATCAACCTCTCTAAGGGGCAGAAGTATAAACTATGAGATCTATCCCTTAAATTTTAAAGAATACCTGGATTTTATGGATATAGAAATTAATTTAAATTCTACAAGGTCGGTTTCTGTAATTATAAATGCATTTGAAAAATTTTTATCCGGCGGAGGTTTCCCGGAACTTATTTTTTTAGATGATGAGATTAAAGACAGAGTCCTTCAAGAGTATTTTAATGTAATGATATTTAGAGATCTTATTGAAAGATATGAAATCACTCAAACGGCTATTCTTAAATATTTTTGCAAAAGAGTAATAGGAAATAGTGCAAAGGAATTTAGTGTAAACAAAATCTATAATGAAATAAAATCACAGGGTTATAAAATAAGTAAGGATACAATATATGAATTTCAAGACTATGTTGAATCCATATACCTGGCATTCTTTTTACCAAAATATTTACCATCGATTGTAAAACAGGAATTTTCAAGGAAAAAAGCCTATTCTATTGATAATGGCCTTGCAGGTTCTGTTGATACCTTTTTTATAAGGAATAAAGGATATGCTCTGGAGAATTTAGTGTTTTTAGAGCTTGTAAAATCTGGTAAAAATATTTTTTATTACCATGGTAATTATGAATGTGATTTCTTATTAATAGAGAACGAAAAAGTCAGTGAGGCTATTCAGGTTTGTTATGATATCAGTGACCATGATACAAAAAAAAGGGAAGAGCAAGGTCTTCTGAATGCATGCAATGAAAATAAATTAAAGAGAGGACGGATCCTTACACTAAGCAATGAACAGATATATACCATGGACGGAATTACTATTGAGATCATGCCAGCATATAAGTATTTTCTTTCAGATCACCATACTATTAAGGTTGTAAGCAAATAAGGATACAATGTAATTTGTTATCAACATCGACCAGCCCGGGGAACCAGTCTGTATCCTCATAAATCAGGCCCATCATTAAATGAAGAGATCAAAATAATATAATGTTTTAAAAATTATCTGGATTATATAAATATAATCTTATATAATCTTATATAATTTAATATTGTCATAATATAAAATTATGTTAGATGAAAAATTTAGTAAAAGATTAGAAAACCTACCAACAAGTATATGGCAAAAGCTTATAAAAATAGATAGGCTAAAAGGGCAATGGATCTCAGGAGCTAAACTCAGTCCCCAGGTTTTGGGCAGGCTTAAAAAATCAGTATTAGTTACTTCAACAGGTGCATCTACCCGTATTGAGGGTTCCAAAATGTCTGATGAAGATATTGAAAGGATGATCAGAGGTATTTATATTCAGAACTTTGGGGATAGGGACAGTCAGGAAGTGAAAGGATATTATGAACTGCTTCTAAACATTTTTTCATCCTGGAAGACAATTAAGTTTTCTGAAAGCACAATAAAGCATTTTCATAAAGAATTGTTAAAATATGTAGATAAAGACAAAGAACATAGAGGAGAATATAAGAAGACAGAAAATAAGGTTCATATGATAAACGAACATGGTGGATCTGCAGGTATCTTGTTTAATACAACAAGAGCTTATCTTACATCTAAGGAAATGCAGGAACTGGTGGAATGGACAATTGCAGCATTAGAAAAACAAAGCCATGAGCCCCTGGTTATTATAGGTAATTTTTTAGTAGAATTTTTAAATATCCATCCGTTTAAAGATGGCAATGGCAGGCTATCCCGCATTTTAACAAACTTACTTTTACTAAAATCAGGTTACCAGTTTATGCCTTATATCTCACATGAAAAGCTGATAGAAGATAATAAGCCAGAATATTATATTAGTTTAAGAAAATCACAAAAAACACTCAGAACAAAAAAATCAGATACTTCTTATTGGCTGGGTTTCTTTTTAGATATTGTATTAAAACAGTCACAGATGGCAGTCGAGCTATTATCAGAAGAAAATATAGAAAAGCTGCTTTCAATAAAACAATTGCTGATTTGGGATTATATGCAATCAGTGGAAGAAGCAACACCACTTGAGATTGCAAAAGAGACTAAAGTAAAAAGGCCAACGGTAAACCAGGCACTGGTAAAATTATTGCAATTGGAAAAAATTGAAAGAATCGGTTTAGGCAGGGGAACAAGATATAGAATAAAATAGGAATATGATTATATGTTTTGTTATCAACAGCGACCAGTACGGGGAAGTATTAGGGATACGGCGAAAAATATGTCGAGAATAGTACGCCGAGAATAGTATTGCCACAGGCTTAACTATATTGGATAATATAATACTCATTTCATTTTCTTTGCTGATTATGATTTTTACAGTAGGCAAGGAGGATGATAATATTAAGGACATAATCGATACAACTCTGTAAGCAAGAGAAAAGGGATCTGATGAAAGATAGGAATATAGAAAAAGTAAATATAGGTATGGTCGGATTTGGCTACATTGCTCACGGTGTATTCGAGCTTATATCCAAGCAAAAAGAATATATAGCTAAGAAAATCGGCAAAGAGATAAATATTATAAGGATAGCTGAAAAGGATAGCACAAAGCTTGGATCCTTAACTGGTGAAGTAGCTGGCGGTATCAAGATATCCCCTGATGCAGCAGATATATATAGTGATCCTGAGGTCGATATAGTAGTCGAACTCATAGGAGGAGTGGATCCTGCTTATGATATCGTAATGGAATCCTTAAAAGCAGGCAAATATGTGGTGACCGCGAATAAGGACCTTATAGCCAATAGAGGCGGAGATATCCACAGGACTGCTGAAGCTAATGATGTAGATATATTATTTGAAGCAAGTGTTTTAGGCGGCATTCCTATTGTGGGGCCGCTCAAGACTACCCTTGCATCGGATAAGATATATAAAATAGTGGGGATAGTAAATGGCACCACAAATTATATCCTTACCAGGATGAAAAAGGAGGGCCTGTCATTTAAGGAAGCTCTTTCAATGGCACAGGACCTGGGATATGCGGAAAAAGCGAATCCTTCATCGGATATTGAAGGATATGATGCTGCCTGTAAGCTTGCCATCCTTTCATCAATAGCCTTCAATTCCAGAGTCGTAGTAGATGATGTATATAAGGAAGGAATAACCAAAATAACTGCAAATGATATAGAATATGCCGCTGAAATGGGATACTGCATAAAACTTCTTGCCATCGGGTCCGAAGAAGATGGCCAGATATTTGCAAGGGTCCATCCGGCCCTGGTCCCTGCCAGCCATATACTGGCATCAATAGAGGATGTCTTTAATGCTGTATATGTATATGGTGAATATATTGACAGGGTAATGAGCTATGGGCGGGGAGCCGGAGATAGGGCCACAGCGAGTTCAGTCGTAGGTGATATAGTAATTATTGCCCGTAATTTTGACCGTGATAATAAAAAGATGATATATGGATGCTCATGTTTTGAGCAGAAAAAAGTCAGGACTATAGATGGGACCATATCCAAGTTCTATATAGTGGTCGATGCTATCGACAGGCCGGGAGTGCTTGCAAAGATCGCGCAGGTATTCGGCAAATATGATGTAAGTATAGATTCAATGATACAGAAACAGACCGATGTAAAGGAAATGGCAAAGCTTATATTCATAACTCATGAAGCAGCAAATAAGGACCTGTATAAGTCGGTAGATGAGCTGTCGGGACTGGATGTAGTAGACAGGGTAGCAAATATCATAAGAGTTGAAGAGCTTGATTGATCGCAGTTAAATGAACAATGTAAAAGATTTAAAACCATTATTCGGTGTAAGGACATGCGCAACTTCAGCAAATCTGGGTCCCGGCTATGATATAGCTGCTCTTGCTCTGGATATCTATAATGAATACAGGGTATATGCAGGGAAAAGTAGCGGGTACAGTATTGGATTTACAGGACCCTATGCTTCAGTGCTGGATAAAGAAAAAAGCAGCAGCAAGCTTCTTACCGGGGCGATAGAGGCAACCCTGGGAAAGTTTCCAGACAGGATAAAAAATATGGGATCAATACCAGAAGAAGATGCTGCGGATACTGAAAGTGCAGATGGTGGAGGACAAAAAAGAGCCATTGAGAGCCATGAAGATGGCGGTACGGAAAAACCCGCCGGTAGAATACCCCTTGATATAGAAGTCATAGCCAATATCCCTCCCGGGAAAGGACTGGGAAGCAGCGCTTCGGCTGTAGTCGCAGGGATACTTATTGCAAACAAAGCTTATGGGCTTGGTCTAAACAAGAGACAGCTTTTCCAGACTGCTATTGGACTGGAGAGTTCACCTGATAATTCAGCAGCTGTACTTTCCGGAGGGCTTGCAGTAGTCTACCGGGACAGGGAGACATTACTATTTGAAAAGATCGGGCTCGGCTCTGGCTACAGGATACTGCTGATGGTACCTTCCCTGGAAACCAGCACTGTTGCTGCGAGGAAACTCATCCCTAAAAAAGTACCGATAGAAGATGCAATTGAAAATATTTCTAATTTTTCACTTCTGATAAAATGTCTTAAAGAAGAAAACCTTGATGATGCTACCATTTTTATAAGGGATAATCTGCACCAGAAATACAGGAAGGACCTATATCCACAGTCAGCCGGCCTTGTAGCGGACCTTATAGATAATTGGCAGATACCTGCTGCCATAAGTGGCTCGGGACCTGCTGTTATAGCGATAATGGACAAGGATAGATTTGAAGAATATAAAAACAAGAGAGGTAAAATGACAGGTCAGTACCTGGCTTTTAAGTCTATTATTACCAGTATAAGTGACAGGGGAAGTTACTATATATAGAGTTTACCAGACTCTTGTGATATTCTGTATTGTCATTCAGACACCTGGATGATCAATATTTTATAGATCAGGGAAATGCGTATAGCGAAAGGTTAAAAATGGATCTGTCATATAAAAGTACCAGGGGAGACCGGAGGTCTGTAAGCTCCGCAGAGGCGGTAGTCAGGGGGATAGCTCCGGACGGAGGGCTATATGTGCCTTCGCGGGTTCCACTTCTTGACAAACCATTTGATAAGCTTATAGATATGGACTACCGGGAACTTGCTGCATACATAATGGCTAAGTTCTTTATAGATATTCCTGAAGGTATCCTGATAGAATGCATAAAAGGCGCCTATGATAGTAAATATGATGATAGCCGGATAGTACCGGTAATAGAAAAAGAAGGGGTATATTTCATAGAGCTTTTTCATGGTCCAACCCTTGCTTTTAAGGATATGGCGCTCACATTCCTTCCGCACCTTCTAAAAGCCGCATCCAGGATAATGGATATAGATAAGGAAATAGTCATACTGACAGCAACATCCGGGGATACAGGGAAAGCCGCCCTGGAGGGATTTTCCGGTATTGAAGGTACCAGGATAATAGTGTTTTACCCTGAATGCGGGGTCAGCAAGATACAGAAAAGACAGATGACTACACAGGAAGGTAAAAACACGCATGTAATAGCCATAAAAGGAAATTTTGATGATGCCCAGAAAGGGGTAAAAGCTATTTTCGGTGACAGGGAGTATGGTGATAAGCTTGCTGGTAAAGGGTATATGTTCTCCTCTGCTAATTCTATAAATATAGGGAGGCTTGTGCCCCAGATAGTATACTATGTCTTTTCATACCTGGACCTTATAAAGAGATCCAGGATAACCGCAGGAGAGCAGATAAATATAGTAGTGCCTACAGGGAATTTTGGAAATATCCTGGCAGCATATTACAGCAAAAAGATGGGGCTTCCGGTGAATAAGCTTATCTGTGCATCTAATATAAATAATGTATTATATGATTTTATAAATACAGGCATCTATGACAGGAAGAGAAAATTCATAATGACAAGTTCTCCTGCAATGGACATATTGGTCTCAAGCAATCTTGAGAGGCTGCTATATGAACTGGCCGGAGAAGATGCGCAGGTAATAGAGAGGCTCACAGGAGAGCTTGCGGACAAAGGTGAATTTGAAATAACTGATGAGATGAAGCAGGGACTTTCTGGTTTCTACGGGGGGTTTGCTACCGAGGAAGAAACTTTCGGTACCATAAAGGATCTTTACATGAAAAGTAATTACCTTATAGATACTCATACATCAGTGGGTTATACAGTATATAAGAAATATGTAAAAGACACTGCCGATAATACACCAGCCGTCATAGCATCCACAGCCAGTCCCTTTAAATTCCCGGGAAGTGTCGCTGAAGCTATAGATGAGAAGTACATGGACATGGATGAGTTCAGCCTCCTTGAAGTGCTTTCAGATATGTCGGGTATAAAAATACCCGGACCATTGGTAGGAATCAAAGATAAAAAAGTGATCCATAATAAATCCTGTACCATAGAAGCAATGAAGGATGAAGTTACCGGTATACTGGCTCTTATATAGCAGGACAGATAGTTATGAAATATATCATTATAGTCCCTGATGGGATGGCAGATAAAAAAATTAAAGAGCTGGGAGATAGGACCCCTATGGAATATGCGGGCCTTCCAGCAATGGATAGTCTTGCCCGCGCCGGTGAGACCGGAACTGCCAGGACCATTCCTTTAGATATGTCTCCCGGAAGCGATATAGCGAATCTGTCTGTAATGGGATATGATCCTCACAAATATCATACCGGACGTTCTCCGCTTGAAGCTGTAAGCCTGGGTCTTGAGCTTGTAGAAGATGATGTGATCTTCAGGTGCAATCTTGTAACCCTTACAAATGAAACGGAATATAAAGAACGCAAGATGATAGACCACAGCGCAGGTGAATTAAAGACACGGGATTCCAGTATACTTATCGATTATTTAAAAGACGGTCTTGAAACAGATGATATCAAGTTTTTTCAGGGTGTGAGCTACCGTAATATTATGGTCTGGAAGAATGGATCTGCGGGGACAAAACTGATCCCTCCCCATGATATACTTGAGAAAAAAATAGGACCTTATCTTCCAAAGGGTGAGGATTCCGACATAATACTCGAACTTATGGCCACAAGCAGCAAGCTTCTTTTGGCGCACCCGCTTAATAGGGGAAAAGTGGATATGGGACTTAGGCCGGCAAATTCGATCTGGCTCTGGGGACAGGGCACAAGACCTTATCTGGATAGTTTCTGCGAAAAGTTTGGCCTCAGCGGTTCAGTTATTTCAGCAGTCGATCTTATCAGGGGGATAGGTAAATGCGCAGGTTTGGATATTATTGAAGTCGAAGGAGCAACCGGGACAATTGATACTGATTTTTCAGGCAAGGCGAAAGCTGCAGTGGATGCGCTTCTATCGGGAAAAGACTTTGCATATCTCCACATCGAGGCACCTGATGAGTGCAGCCACCAGGGAGATGTTTTCAAAAAAATAAGGGCATTGGAACTGATCGACAGGGAAGTGGTAGAGTATATTAAGAGTGCGATGAATAAAAGCGGAGAAGACTATAGACTGATGATACTACCCGATCACCTTACACCTATAAGCATCAGGACGCATTCCTCAGATCCTGTCCCGTTCCTGATCTATGATAGTACAAAAGATAATGGTCCTGGTGGTCCTTTAGTGTCCGGATTCAATGAGCATACAGCAGCTGCATCAGGTCTGCATTTTGAAGAAGGTTTCAGATTAGCGGATTATTTTTTCTTACGCTGAAAGAAGCACATGATTGCCAGTACCTTTTAAATCATGACTGCCGGAATCCGTGAAACATGCAACCGTTAATGACTTGTGAAGTATGCGATTGTCCGTAACTTAAAAATAATCAAACAGCCTGCACTTATCTGTTAAATTCCTTCAATACCGGTTTTCCATTCATCAGGAGGTCTACATATTGGGCCCGCTGATAGGCAAAGGGGTCTTTCTGCTTCTTTAGTGAAAGCGTGCCCCTGAAGTCATCAATTTTCTTATAGCCCTTATCCTTCATCCATTTCTTGATATCCTCTAAGATAGTGGTGATATGGCCGATACCGTTTTTATAGAGAGTGCTTACACATTGGACGCAGTTTGCCCCTGAAAGCAATAACTTTATTATATCCTCTCCTTCAAAGACTCCGCTGCTCGAGCAGATACCTGCATCTATATTTCCGTAAAGAAGGCCCGTAAAACGGAGCGGCAGCCGGTAGCATCCAGGACTCGAGAACCTGAAGGGAAATGATTGCTCCTGTTTAGCGGTATCTATATCCGGCTGGAAAAGGCGGTTAAAAAGAACAAATCCCTCTGGACCTAGCTGGTCCATTTTTTTTATCAAGTTTAAAGGATTGGAATAAAAACTTGAGAGTTTTACTGCCACAGGTATAGAAAGTTTCTTTACTACAGACTTTACGGTCTCCAGCTGTTCATTTTCAATAAGTATGCCATCCCTTCCGGTATTCCTTGGAATATAGAAGAGATTAAGTTCAATGCCGTCGACACCCGTCTCTTCTATCCTTTTAGCATATTCTATCCAGGTGTCCCTGTTTATGGCATTAAGGCTCCCTATGACCGGGATGGATATATTCTCCTTTACTCTTTTTAATTTGACCAGGTATTCAAGGGGACCTGCATGCTCCATATGGGGAAAGATACTCACCATCTCAGCATTCCGCTCACTATACTCTTCGATCATCTCATCAAGCTGCAGTTTTTCAAGTTCGATCTGTTCCTCAAAAAGGGACTTATACACTATAGCTGCTGCTCCTGCTTCTTCTATTTTTTTGATGTTTTCCAGGTCGAGCATCAAATTAGATGCTCCTGCGATCAGGGGATTTTTGAGCTTCAGTCCCATATAAGAGGTTTTAAGATTTGTCATTTTAGCCTCCCTTCAAATTTAGTGATGACGATCTGTGAACTACTTATCTATTATTATAATAACAGGAATGATTTTTCAAATAAATAGCAGTCCTTCCATGAGCAGTATTTGCAGTACTTTATCAGGCAGAGCAATTGAAATTTGAGTGGCATTATAAAGTCAATGTTTACGTAAAGTATATATTATATTATAATTAGTATATACAAATTATAAAAAAGTATATACTATTTATTTATCGTGGATCAGGCAGATATGATGAAAGCATCAAAATTATCAGAAAAAGGATGGGTAGTGATTCCAAATTCCATCAGGAAGCGTTATGGATTAAAAAAAGGGGACCAGGTCAATATTATTGATTATGGTGATATTATTTCAATAATACCATTGTCCACTGATCCTATTAAGGAATCCGCTGGCCTTCTTAAGGGAGGAGCGTCTCTTACCAAAGACCTTATTGAACAGAGAAAAAGAGATAAAGAATTTGGAAAGTAATACTGATAAGATAAAAAGCTATGTTCTTGATAGTTATGCACTATTGGCTTATTTTGCAGACGAGAGAGGAAGAGGGCTCGTTGAGAAATTGCTCACAGATGCATTAAATGATGAAGTTTTGATTAAAATGACAGTTATAAATCTTGGTGAAGTAATATATATTACTGAAAGGAAAAGAGGACTTCCGGATGCACAACTTACTTTATCCAGGATCAAGGAATTACCCATCAAATTGGTAGATATTGACGAAGATCTGGCATTGGCTGCGGCCCACATCAAAGCAGAACACTCAATAGCATATGCGGATTGTTTTGCAGCTGCATTATCAAACCTGCAAAAAGCAACACTACTTACCGGAGATCCCGAGTTTAAAAAATTGGAGAAAGTTATAGAAATATTCTGGCTGTGAGCTGCTTTTTATTATGTTAGCTGTATGGGCATTACCTGGATTATTTATACAAACATTTTATTTATCAAAATAGCAATAATCAAAAACTTCAATGCTGCAACTTATAGTACTTATGCAACTGCAAAATATATTGACACTGAACTGCATATTGATATAATACAGGCCAGTTTTCTAATAATCGGTCAAGGTATATGATAAATAATATAATCGATCAAATAAAAGAATCCGAAAAACAGGCTAAGGAGATCATAGCTTCTTCAAAGAAGGAGTCGGCAGCAATAATCGAGAAGGCATACCAGCAGGCAAATAAGAAGATAAAGGATGCTGAGACAAGTACAAAGAAGCTGCTCCTCGAAGCTGAGACTCAGGCCGCAGAAGACTCAAAAGTAGAGAAAGTAAAGCTTGAAGAGCAGCATTCAGAAAAGAAAGAAAAGCTCCTTAAAGCATTCTCTGCAAAAGAGGAAGAAGCAGTCAGCATGCTTGTCAGCAGGGTTTTGGATTAAAAATGGCTGTCGCTAAATTATTCAAACTATTTATAGCATCACACAGGGTAGAGACTGAGACTTTCCTAAAAAAACTTCAGAAGACTTCTGCAGTAGAGATAAAACCATATTCAGAAAAGATCGAATCAAGCACACTCCCCATAGATACAAGCCAGGAAAATAATATCAAGGTAAGAAAAGCACTTAATATCCTGAATGACTATAAAGATAAAGAGCTAAAAAAAATTGCAGCTAAAGTCGGAAAGCTCATGATCAAGAGAAGCGAATATGAAAAGATCATAAAGGATACCGGACTTGAGGAAGTAGCCGATGAGATAATCGACCTTGACAATGAAGCCAGGTCCCTTGACCATAGGATATCGGAGACGGAGCCAAAAATACACCAGCTTGAAGTATGGGATTGCTTTAAGGGAGACCTGGCCGATCTTGGTACAAATAGTGTCTATACGGTAAAGCTCGGAATAATAAAGAGCGGACGTACTGATTTCAGTGTGATACTTGATGGACTTGGTGAAAACTATATTTCCTGCCAGTCAATTTCTGAAAAAGGCGATATCATCTATGTGATACTTGCTTACCACAATATTTTCAAAGAAGAGGCGGAGGAGTATATATCGGGACTTGCCTTTGATGAAGCTGAACTTGCGGGATATAGCGGGACCATTGAGGAAAATATCGGAAACCTCAATAAAAACATAGATTATTACAAAAGCAGGAAACTGAAGATACTGGATCGGATTAAGAGGCTTACAGAGGAGCACGAGAGATCCCTTACTATCCATATCGATTACCTGGAAAATAATATGGAAGTAGAGAAAGCAATAGTATCCGGTTTTTCTACCGATTCTGTATCATTCTATACCGCATGGATAAGGGAGAAGGACAGAGAAAAGATCCTTTCCATTGCAGCTTCCTTTAAATTTGTCAGGGTCGAGGAAATAGAACCGGAGGAGGGGGAAAATATCCCGGTAGCGCTGGAAAACAGGGCAATTTTCAGGCCCTTTGAGATAATCATAAATCTCTATGGCGTACCCAGGTATTTTGAGATAGACCCGACTCCTTTTGTAGCACTCTTCTTTGCTATATTTTTCGGCCTGTGCCTGACTGATGCGGGATATGGTGTAATACTTGGAATACTGACACTTGTATTTGCTTTCAGGATGAGGGCTGCCAGGCAGTTTCTGATGCTTGTCTTTATCGGGGCCTTATTTACAATACTTGCAGGAGCGCTCTTTAATGGATGGTTCGGGGACCTTCCCGCTTACATAGGTCTCGGTGACCTGTCCTTAAAAATTGCAGTTTTAGGCGATCCTGTAAGATCGTCCATAGGATCGATGAATTTTTTCAGGCTTGCACTGGCCCTCGGAGTGGTGCATGTCATATTCGGCCTTTTCATAAAGTTTTTCGACAGCATAAGGAGGAAAGACTGGGGAGGAGCCTTCTTTGACGGTCTTCCCTGGATAATGATATTGGTATCACTTATTATAATGCTTCTATCCACCCAGACGGCTGTCAGTATGCAGCTTGTTTCCGCCCCGCTTTTCCCTTCAAGCATATCCAGGATACTTATGTGGCCGATCCTTATAGGCGCCATTGTAATAATCCTCTTTGCCGCAAGACATGAAAAGAGCTGGGGATTCAGGATCTTTATGGGATTTTTAAATCTTACAATAGTAAATGGACTCACCTCTTATATGGGAGATTTTCTTTCATATATAAGGCTAATGGCCCTTGGACTGGTGACAGCAGGTATAGGAGTGGCAATAAATAAGATCGCTTTTGGATTTCTCTCAATACCTGTTGCGGGGGTAGTAATACTTGTGGTGATCCTTATCTTTGGGCACCTCTTTAATATAGGTATAAACATACTTGGTGCGTTCGTACACACTCTGAGACTTCAGTATGTTGAATTCTTCCCCAAGTTCTACATCGGAGGAGGAACACCGTTTAAGGCTTTGAGTGATGAACATAAATATATAACAATAGTGGATTAAGTAATAGGAGGAAAGATGTCAGATTTATCATTAGGTGTGATAATGGCGGTAATCGGAGCGGGCCTTGCAGTGAGCATGGCGGGAATCGGCTCTATTATAGGAATAGGTTATCCGGGAAGAGCGGCAGCCGGAGTATTATCGGAGGATCCTTCAAAGTTCGGAAGCCTGTTTCTGCTTGTGGTCCTGCCTGGAACCCAGGGTTTCTACGGTTTCGTAGCGGCATTTCTGATTATAGGAAATATCGCAAATGTGACCACCTCGGCCCAGGGCTTGCAGCTTCTGTTCGCTGCGTTTCCGATAGCATTTACGGGACTGTTTTCAGGTATACATCAGGGAAAGGTATGCGCCGCAGGCGTGAATCTTGTGGCCAAGAGGCCAAAGGAACTAATGAAGGGTGTAATATTTGCAGCTATAGTCGAGACATATGCCGTACTTGGACTGCTTATAACATTCTTCCTGAATAATTTAGTACAATTTTGATAGGTGTGAGATATGAACGAAATGGATAATGTGTCCAAAAAAGTGCTGGATGATGCACAAGATATACGGAAAGAAAACCTGGAAGAAGCCGAAGAAAAGGCATCCCGGATACTTGCAGAGGCGGGAGGGAAAGTAAAGGATATCTTATTAAAAGGTAAAGAGGAATCAGAAGAACACTATAAGGGGACCTATGACCTGGAAGTATTCAAGACAAGGTCAGGTCTTGAGCAAAAGATGCTTCTTGGAAAAATAAAGCTCGTAGACAGTATTATCTCCAAATCGAAGAAGAGGCTTAGAGGTATTGACAGGAGCCAGTGGGAGAAATTCCTCGCAAAGAGTATAGCCGCCCTCGGCATAAAGGAAGGGACATACAGCATAGGTTCAAATGAGAAAATTCTGGATGATGAGCTTATTGGATCTGTATCAGGTTTCAAACCAGCAGGCAAAGGAGAAGAACTACAGGATGGGCTTAAAGTATTTGGCGGAAAGGCAGAATATGACCTGACACCTGAAAAATACCTGGATATGGATACCGAGGACCTGAAAATGGAAATAGCCGCTTACCTTTTTGGCAGGGAGAAATAAATGGATTATGACCGGTATGAAATAGAAGATGACAGCTATTATCTTTTTACCTGCGCAGAACTGAAGGCAAGGGAATATGAGTTTGTGGAAAGGGCCAGGTTTGAGAGGATGCTTGAGTCCGAAGATATGGACAGCTTCCTAAAGGTCCTGGGTGAGACGGTCTATTCGCCGTTTATCTCCGACATAAGTGCCAGGTCCAGTTTTGAAAAGGTGATGACCGGCAGTTATGGGACCATGCTCGACTATCTTGACGAGAGATTAAAAGATGAGCACAGGATGCTTTCACATATACTTTTTTTTGAGGAGATCCTCCACAATATGAAAGTAATACTTAAGTCAGTAGTCCTCGGAAAAGATCTCGGCAGTCTCTTTATACCGGTGATATATGACTGGAAGCAGTTGACCGAAACATATGGCTCTGATGGCGATAAAGATGCAGATACACCTGCGGGCAAGCTTATTTCATATTTGAAAGATGTCCTGGGAAAACCGGGAGAGAAAGATTATAGGAAAGTGGAGCTAGGATTTGAAAAGTTTTACTCAGAGGTTATGACAGCAGTAGCAGCGGAGCTTAACAGGAAGATGATATCAGAATATATGAGCCAGAGGATAGACCTTATTAATATAGAAAATATTTATAGATGGAAACAAATGGGAGAAAAAAAAGGCTTTGATGACATACTGCATAATGGCGGAAATATCAGCCTGGAAATACTTAAAAGTTTCGAATCTGAGACCATGGATTATACGGCAGGGGAGCTTGGGGGGACAGATTATGGAGATATTGCCATAAAAGGGGCACAGCACCTGACGTCAGACAGTAGTTTTTCTTCTTTTGAAAGAAACAGGGACCTCTATTTCCTTGATTACTTTGATAATTTTAAATACAGCACCTCGAATCTGGAGAAGATATTCCAGTTCTTTTTAAAAAAGAAAATAGAGCTGGCAAGTATTAATATACTATTTACAGGCATTCTATATAATACCAAAAGATCAAATATAAGATGTAAGATCGACTGAGTATGGAAATCAATAATATAGCGACAGAAGTAAAAATTGCCGCATTTGGTGAAAGCGACATTATGCTCATTTTTAAGGCTATCGGGGCAGATGTTTTTGCTGTGTCTGATTCCACTTCTACGGATGTTGCAGAAGCAAGGCTTAAACAGCTTGTATCGGAAGGATATGGGATCATATTTATGACAGAGACAGTAGCTGCCAGGCTCGACACTATGATCAAATATTATTCGAACCAGATAGTGCCTTCAATAGTCGTGATACCAGGTCTTGGCAAAAGAAATAATTATGCTGTAGATCAGCTCAGGACAGCCATTATCAAGGCTGTTGGGGCAGATGTGATGGCGGAAAAAGAAGACGAGGAAAAGAGCAATAAAAGGAACAGGAGTAATTGATGGCAAAGATTGGAAAGATCATTAAGGTCGCCGGTCCCCTTGTAGTGGCAGAAAATATGTCCGGTGCGAAGATGTTTGATCTAGTGCATGTTTCTGAGATGAGACTGATGGGAGAGATAATAGAATTCAAGGGGGACCTTGCATCAATCCAGGTTTATGAAGAGACCGGAGGTATCGGTGTAGGCGAACCTGTTTATCCGGCAGGCGAGCCCCTTACAGTGGAGCTTGGTCCCGGTGTGATTGGATCTATCTATGATGGCATACAGAGACCGCTTGATGTGCTATACGAAAATTCAGGTGACTTCATCGCAAGAGGGGTCACAACAGCGGCTCTTGACCGTAAAAAGAAATGGAAGTTTAATCCTACGGCAAAAGCGGGAGATGTGCTAAGTCCCGGGGATTTTCTTGGATTTGTTGAAGAAACACGACTTATCAAACACTATATAATGGTACCTCCCGGCGTAGAGGGAGAAGTCAAAAGCATTGAAGATGGACAGTTTGTGGTAGAAGATACCATAGCAGTCATGTCTACTGATGATGGTCCGGTAGATGTGGCCATGATGCAAAAATGGCCCGTGAGGAAGCCAAGACCATACAGGCAAAAGAAAATACCTGATATCCCGCTGTTTACGGGACAGAGGATAGTGGATATGTTCTTTCCCCTTGCAAAGGGCGGGACAGCATGTGTACCGGGTCCGTTCGGATCAGGCAAGACAGTGATCCAGCACCAACTGGCAAAATGGGTCGATGCAGAGGTAATAGTATATATAGGCTGCGGCGAGAGGGGAAATGAGATGACTGAGGTTCTCCTGGAATTTCCCAAACTTGTGGACCCAAAAAGCGGAGAGCCCCTGATGAAAAGGACAGTTCTTGTCGCCAATACTTCAAATATGCCGGTAGCTGCCAGGGAGGCTTCGGTATATACAGGAATAACGATTGCTGAATATTTCAGGGATATGGGATATTCTGTGGCACTCATGGCAGACTCAACATCGCGCTGGGCAGAAGCTATGAGGGAGATATCCGGAAGGCTTGAAGAGATGCCGGGAGAAGAAGGATACCCTGCATACCTGAGTGCAAGGCTTGCATCATTTTATGAGAGGGCCGGGCTGGTGGAATGCCTGTCAGGTTCCGGCGATTGCAGGACAGGAGCTCTTTCGGTAATAGGTGCGGTATCACCTCCGGGAGGAGATCTTTCGGACCCGGTCGTACAGGCGACACTCAGGGTGGTAAAAGTATTTTGGTCGCTTGAGGCAAACCTTGCTTATGGAAGGCACTTTCCCGCAATATCATGGCTGAATTCATATTCACTATATAATGATTCGATACGCGAGAGCATCATCGAGAATGTAGCAGGGGATTTTTTCGATCTGCAGGCTGAGGCCATGAGACTTCTCGAGAAAGAATCAGAGCTGGAAGAGATCGTAAGGCTGGTAGGCGTAGATGCACTTTCCGGGCCGGACAGGCTGGTACTTGCTGTCTCCCGGATGTTAAGGGAAGACTTCCTTCACCAGAATGCTTTTCATGATATAGATACCTATTCTTCGGTCGAAAAACAATACAAGATGATAGATACAATAATATATTTTTACAAGCAGGCAGAAGATGCCCTGAGAACCGGTGCGGATATCTCCGATATTGAAGCTTTTAAGGTAAAAGATGATATTGCCCGGATGAAATATATCCCTACAGAAGAAATAAAAAAAATTGATAATATAAAAACTGATATTGATAATGAATTCTCAAAAATATTTGAGAAACCCCACCTGGAGGAGTAAGTATGCTAAAAGAGTATAAGAGTATTATAAGTATATCCGGACCGCTTCTGCTTGTGGAAGGGGTTGAAGGAGTAAAATATGAGGAACTTGTCGATATAAAGACAGGTGACGGAGCACTCAGGAGCGGAAAGGT
The DNA here is from genome assembly GCA_964556035.1 of uncultured Actinomycetota bacterium. Taxonomy (GTDB): domain Bacteria; phylum Actinomycetota; class Humimicrobiia; order Humimicrobiales; family Humimicrobiaceae; genus M55B120. The sequence continues at coordinate 8,070 of CAZKVA010000005.1, read as the reverse complement.
CCTTGAGGTCGATGGGGATCGGGCCCTTGTGCAGGTATTTGAAGGGACCTCGGGAATTGATTCTGAGAGGACCAGGATAAGATTTCTTGGAAGGGGTACGCATATGTATCTGTCAGAGGACATACTTGGGAAGGTCTTTACCGGTCTTGGAAAGCCAAAGACAGAAAGCGATAAGATAATAGCCGAAAAAAGTATGGACATAAATGGGTCCCCAATAAATCCATATGCCCGTAATTATCCGGATGAGTTCATCCAGACGGGGATATCCTCGATAGATGGCCTAAATACCCTTGTGAGGGGTCAGAAGCTTCCGATATTTTCCGGTGCGGGACTTCCGCATAACCGCATAGCGGCCCAGATAGCAAGGCAGTCGACTGTCCTCGGGAAAAAGGAAGATTTTGCAGTCGTCTTTGTTGCCATTGGAATAACATTTGAAGAATCCCAGTATTTTATTAATGATTTTAAAAAGACAGGAGCAATCAGCCGTTCGGTACTGGTCCTAAACCTTGCAGATGACCCTGCTATTGAGAGGATCGCCACTCCCCGTGTCGGGCTTACATGTGCAGAGTACCTGGCTTTTGAGAAGGACATGCATGTCCTTGTAATACTTACCGATATGACAAATTACTGCGAAGCCTTAAAGGAAGTATCTGCAGCCAGAAAGGAAATACCCGGAAGGCGCGGTTATCCAGGATATCTGTATACGGACCTTGCGACCATATATGAAAGGGCCGGGAGGATAAAGGGAAGAAAAGGCTCCATAACCCAGATCCCCATACTTACAATGCCTGAAGATGATAAGACCCATCCCATACCTGACCTTACAGGATATATCACAGAGGGGCAGATAATACTTTCAAGGTCCCTTCATAAGAAAAAGCTTTCCCCTCCGGTAGATGTGCTTCCTTCACTTTCAAGGCTTAAGGACAAAGGTATCGGGGAAGGGAAGACAAGAGAGGACCATGCTGATATTTTCAATCAATTATATGCAGCATATGCCAGGGGCAAGGAAGTCCAGGAGCTGGCTGTTATACTGGGCGAAGCGGCTCTTACCGATCTTGATAAGGTATATTTTAGATTTGCCGAAGAGTTCGAGGCCAAATATATATCCCAGGGTGAATATGAGAATAGGACCATAGAGGAGACACTGGACCTCGGGTGGAAGCTCCTATCAATCTTCCCAAGGGAAGAATTGAAAAGGGTCAGGGATGAGTTTTTAGATAAATACTATATCGATCCTGAAAAAGAAGAGAAGAAAGAATAGCATTATATGCTTGAAAAAGTAAATGCAACAAGGATGGAGCTCCTCAGGCTGAAAAAGAGGCTGAAGCTGGCAGCAAGGGGGCATAAACTGCTCAAAGATAAAAGGGATGAGCTCATGAGGCTGCTTATGGAGATAATATATGAGGTCAAGGACCTCAGGCTGTCTGTTGAAGGCGAGTTCAGGAGCATACTTGAAGGCTTTGTACTTGCAAAGGCCAAAATGGGTCCTTTTCAGGTAGAGCAGGCACTGCTGATGCCGGTAAAGAAAATATCAGTCTCGGTGAGTAAGAGAAACCTGATGAGCGTGAGGGTTCCTGAATTTGCAAAGGAGGTCTCCGGCGGTATCATACCCTATGGATATTTAAATACATCGGGGGATATTGATATTTCCCTGGATAAGTTTGATAAGTTTATTGAAAGCCTGCTCATACTTGCTGAAAAAGAAAAAACTGTACAGCTCATGGCCACTGAGATACAGGAGACCCGCAGGAGGGTAAATGCCCTTGAACACAAGCTGATCCCGAGCTTAAAAGAGACCATTAAGTTTATCACCATGAAACTTGATGAAAATGAACGCGCCGGTATTGTAAGGCTGATGAAGGTAAAGGATATTGTAAGGAGCCACTGAAAAAACTTAAGTTGATTAAAAGAAATAGCGGCTTCCGGGCCGTTTTTTTTTCCTCATCTATAATTATCCATTTATTCAGAGGTTTTGCCCGATGCTTCTTTTATTTCTTCGGCGAGTTCATTGAGATAGACCCAGCGCTCCATTTTTTCATTTAACTGTCCCTGGAGCTCTTTCTGCTTTTTAGCCAGTTCCTGCATCTTCATATGGTCGGACCAGTTTTCTGTCATCTCTTTTTCAATTACTGAAAGCATATTTTCAAGATTGGAAATATCACCATCTATTTTCCCAAACTCCTTATTCTCAGCATAAGTAAATCTTTTTTTCCCACCAGGACTCTTTGATCTTTTGGGGACCTTTATCTTTTTTAAGCCTGCTGATCTGTCTGCTTCAAAGCTTTTCTCATAAATATCAAGGTCATTATAGGGGTCTGTTCTCCCATCTTCTTTTACTGCTATTATCCTGTCGACTACTTTGTCCAGGAAATACCTGTCATGTGATATCACTAGTACCGCACCCTGAAAAACTTGTAGATATTCCTCGAGCACCTCAAGTGTCTGGATATCAAGGTCATTTGTGGGCTCATCCAGAAGAAGGACATTTGGTTTTTCTATCAGTGTCTTTGCCAGAAGGAGTCTTCTTCTCTCGCCCCCGGAAAGATTTCCTATAAGGCTGTATTGATGGTCCGTGTCAAAGAGAAAACGCTCAAGCATCTGGCTTGCAGAGATCCTCTGTCCACCTGTGGTCTCTACATATTCTGCTGTTTCCTTTATATAATCGATGACCCTTATGGAATGATCCATATCATCATTACCCTGACGGTAGTATGCTACCTTTACAGTTTTGCCGGTGCTTATCTTCCCATCATCCGGTGTGGCGAGCCCTGCTATCAGGTCAAGAAGGATAGTCTTTCCCATACCATTTAGACCTACTATGCCGATCCTGTCCGACTGGCCCAGCAGTATGCTAAAATCCTTTAGCACTATTTGCCCGTCAAATGATTTGGAGACATTTTCCAGTTCGATTACTTTTTTACCAAGACGCCTGTAAGCTGCGGGAAGGTCAAGTTTTTCATCTGTGGTATTTGTGTCTGCTTTTTTTAACTGTTCAAAACGTACGATCCTTGCTTTTTGCTTGGTCGTCCTTGCTTTTGCGCCCTGCTGTATCCATTTTAATTCATTTGTATAAAGGCGTCTGCGCCTTCTCTCCATGGTATCATTTATCTCTCCGCGTTTTGCCCTGGCTTCCAGGAAGTATTCAAAATTTCCCGCATAATTGTAAAGTCTGCCTTTATCTATCTCTATGATCCGGTTTACTACCCGGTTTAGAAAATAACGGTCATGGGTCACGATAAGAAGCGCCCCTTTCCTTGTGATCAAATAATTTTCGAGCCACTTTATAGCCTCGAAATCAATATGGTTTGTGGGTTCATCAAGCACCAGCAGGTCAGAAGGCCTGATAAGCGTTTCTGCAAGGGCGATCCTCTTCTTATGCCCGCCGGAAAGTTCTCCTATCCTGCGGTTTACATCATCAATACCCAGCCTGGTCAAAATGCTCTTTGCTTCTACCTCAAAGTTCCACCCGTCAAGCGCCTCCATTTCTGAAGCGCGCCTGGTAAGCTCGGCTTGAAGTTTTTTATTATCCGGGGATCCCTGTAGCTTGTTTGCTGTAGATTCATACTCCCTTATGGCCCTCATCACAGGATGGTCTCCCTGAAGTATGTGTTCAAGGACTGTCATGTCTCCATCAAACTCAAGGTTCTGGGGAAGGTACCTGATAGTGGCCCCGCTGCTTTTGGCAATGCTCCCGCAGTCCGCCTCTATTTGTCCGCTAAGTATTTTTAAGAATGTGGATTTTCCCGTTCCGTTTATACCGACCAGGCCGATCCGGTCATTGTCTTCCACTCCAAAGGAGATGTCTCCAAAAAGCATTTTCTCTGAAAAGCTCTTGGATATATTTTTCATCGAAAGTATATTCATATTCCAGGCCTATGCATTCATATTGCTGTAGACGGGAAACTCACCGGCAAGCTTTTTAACTTTGGTCTTAATACCTGATAAAACTGACCGGTTATCCATGTTCTTTAAAGCGGCAGAAATATATTCCCCTATCTTTTCCATCTCTGCTGTTCCCATTCCCTGCGTGGTAACGGCCGGTGTCCCGATCCTTATCCCGCTGGTGATCGTGGGGGTCAGCTTATCATATGGGATTACATTATAATTGAGTACTAGTCCCACGCTTGCAAGAAGATCCGCAGCTTCGATACCGGTTATCCCTCTATTGGTGAGGTCTATAAGGAAAAGATGGTTATCTGTGCCTCCGGATACTATCCTGAAGCCCTCATCCTTCATATACTGGCAAAGAGCTTTTGAGTTCTCGATTATCCTCCTGCTGTAATCCTTAAAAGTTCCCTCCAGGGCCTCTTTATAGGCAACTGCCTTGGCAGCGATGATATGCATAAGAGGTCCTCCCTGTATGCCGGGAAAAACTGATTTGTCTATAAGCCCTCCATATTTTTTATCAGCGATTATCATACCGCCCCTGGGGCCCCTCAGGGTCTTATGCGTAGTAGCAGTAGTAAAATCTGCCACTCCTACAGAATTGGGATGCAGCCCGCTTGTCATGAGTCCTGCGATATGGGCAGTATCTGCCATAAAATAGGAACCTACTTCATCCGCGATCTCCCTGAATTTAGAAAAATCTATGGTCCTGGAGTATGAGCTGGCTCCAGCGATTATCAGGTTTGGCTTTACTATTTTGGCCTGTTTCATTATGGCCCCGTAGTCTATCATCTCGGTATCGGGATCCAGGCTATATGTATGTATATCAAAATATTTTCCAGTCAAATTCTGTTTATGGCCATGTGAAAGATGCCCTCCGTCACGGAGATTCATGGACAATATCTTGTCCCCGCATTTAAGTATTGAAAGGAAGACAGCCATATTGGCATTTACTCCGCTGTGAGGCTGGACATTGCAGTAATTTGAGCCAAACAGCTTATTTGCCCTCTGCCTGGCTATTTCCTCTACACTATCCATATTTTCACAACCCTCATAATACCTGAAACCAGGGTATCCTTCGGCATATTTATTTGTAAGCACAGAACCCATAGTCTTTATTACTTCCTGGGAAGTAAAATTCTCTGATGCTATAAGTATTATATTCTCCTGCTGTCTCTTTATCTCATTATCTATGATATTCCTTATATCATCATCAAATACCTGATCATGTGTATGATTATTGTTGGCCTTATTTGCAGTCACAGGATCTGCTCCTTTCTTCAATGCTTGATATTTTTTCAATTCTTCTCCGGTGGCGCGCGTCTTCGCTTGCAGGCGTATCCAGGAAAACCTTTGTGATACGCAAGGCTTCATCTACAGGTACGAACCTGGCTCCGATACATAAGACATTTGCATCATTATGCTGCCGCGTAATGCTTGCCGTCTCTTCATTCCAGCATACTGCCGCCCTTATCCCCTTTACCTTGTTTGCGGCCATCGATATGCCTATGCCCGTACCGCATATGAGAACACCGAGCTCTGCGGAACCGCAGGCTATCTCTCTCGCACCCTTTTCTCCATAATCCGGATAATCCACGCTGTTTTCACCATTAGTGCCGACATTTATCACTTCATGGCCGAGCGAAGTTATAAGCTCCGAGATCTTTTTTTTATGCTCAAAACCTGCATGGTCAGAACCGATCACTATTTTCATAAATCACTCCAACTATTTAAACATTTTAAAATCAGAGAACAGTATATCATAATCTACAGCACCCTGCCTCAGCAGTACAGGCTCCTTACGGGTAAGATCTATAATTGTCGATTCCCTTCCGCCGAGACTTGAGAAGTGATCGACCACAAAATCTGCCTCCTGCCTTATCTCCGGGGGCACCTCATCAAGTGTGGTCGGCTGGAGCATGGTCCCGGACAATGTGGCGCTTGTAGAGACTATTGGTCCTGTGCGGTCAATTATATCCCTTATGGCTTTTAGTCCTGCCATCCTTATAGCAATAGTGGACCTTCCACCGGTAATAAAGCTACCGGTTGATTCATTTTTTACAAGTATTAATGTGAGGGGATATGGCTTTTTTGTGTCCCAGTATTTAGTGATAAGCTTTTTTACCGGATCATTTATTTCACATGCAAGTGTCCCGAGTTGGGATATGGATGAGATCAGGACGATAAACGGTGTGCCGGACTTTCTCTTCTTTATTGAATAGATCTTTTTAACCGCATCTTCATTATCATAGACGCAGCTCAATCCATATATGGTCGCAGTCGGCATTATTCCCACTTTTCCACTTATGAGTAGATCCGATATCTTTTTCAATATAGAGCTATCGGAAAAATTTTTCTGTATAAGATATGTCATTTTCATTGTAATCCTTCATTCATATTATAACTCAACGGAACTATAGAAGCATCGGAATTATCGAAAGCCTGACAATTTATTTAATGATTTAAAATAAATTCCTTACATTCATCGCTATAATTATTGTATAATCTAGATACTTATATAATATTTTTAAGGCTTGATATTATGGTGATGACGAGACCCACATGGAATGAATATTTTGTAAATATCACAAAGCAGGTAGCAACACGTTCGACCTGCCTCCGGAGAAAAGTCGGGGCAATAATCGTAAAGGATAAAAGGATACTTACTACCGGATATAATGGCGCACCCATGGGTGTTAGAAACTGCCTGGAAATAGGGACCTGCTACAGGGAAGAGCTCGGCGTACCTTCGGGTGAGCGCCATGAGATATGCAGAGGCCTGCATGCAGAGCAGAATGCATTACTCCAGGCCGCCCTGCACGGAGTAAATATCCAGGATGCCGAGATATACTGCACGACACAACCATGCGTTATGTGTTCCAAGATGATAATAAATGTAGGAATAAGAAAGATATATTACCTGGAGGATTATCCCGACCCGCTATCTATAGAGATGCTTGAAGAAGCAGGAGTGGAATCCATCAAGCTTGACTACTAGCGCTGTGCTGTTTGTGGCCGGCGGCCCCAAAAAAGTGCATATTTGCTAGTTCGCTTAAGTTTTAAAAACCGCCGCCCAAAGAACGGGAAACTAAAGTGATAAGTGTCTGCAAAAAAGTGCACTTTAATAAATTGAAAAAATAATTATTTCAAGTATAATTCTTCTATATCTGTGGTTCCTAAAGAGCTTGACTGATGAGGACCTTGATGATTATAAATAAATATTCTACCATTTGGCAAAAGGCAGGTCCCGGTATATGACAGAAAATCAGAAGCTGATCAGCATAAGAAACATTTCAATATATATACTGACCGGGCTTGTGCTGCTGGCCTTGATCCTGTATTTTACACTTTCCTTTGAAATTTCAATTGCCATAATAATCAGCTCATTTCTGGCATTTATAGTATTTGTATCTACTCTTATCTTTTACCGGTGGGTATTTCTCAGCGGGTCCATGAAAGCAGCCAGGTTTGTAATACTTTCATTTGTCTTAAAGATAATCTTTTTTGGAGCGGTACTCTACCTCATCTTCTGGCTGGACTTTGTAAATATTATGGTTTTCATTATTTCCTTTGTGGTGTTTTTTGCTATATTTTTAAATATTGAGACCTTTTTTATAAGGAAAAAATTATTATATAAATAGATCTGGGAGAAAATAGTGCATGTACTTGACCATTTTTACCTGGAGGTAATAGTTCCAATAGAAGTGTTTGGAATAGACATATCTATTACCAACCTGACACTGTCCATGTTTGCGGCAGCAGCTATATTTCTGACCCTTTTCATCATTCTGGCTTTAAAACCAAGAGTGGTCCCCGGGAAAAGGCAGGTGGTAATAGAAATATTGCTGACCTTTATTAAGAGGAACCTTGTCTATAATATGATAGGAAAAAAGGAAGGGGATCGCTGGGTTCCGCTTATAGGCGGGATATTTGTATTTGTGCTTGCAAATAATATGATAGGACTCATCCCGGGCGCATATACGCCGACAGCAAATCCCATGGTGCCCGTTACACTTGCTATTATAGTATTCATCATAGTCCAGATAACAAATATCAAAATGCACGGGATAAAGGGGATAATAAGAACACTTGCACCGGCCGTAGTACCTTCATGGATGTATGTTGTAATTGTACCGATCGAGGCCATAAGCATGATCGCAAAGCCATTTTCGCTCTTTATAA
>CAZKVA010000004.1:0-25317 GCA_964556035.1 uncultured Actinomycetota bacterium | reverse complement strand
CACTGAATATATCTGAAAGTTCAGAGGTCCTTATGCCTCCATTTTTACCTACCATCTCGGCAATTTTCAGTTTTCTCTCTACAGATAACATATTTTGCTTAATGTTTGATTATGTTGTTTGTTATTAGTTTATGTTATTTTTTGTTTATTGTCAATTTTATCATTATAAGGTATTTTCATGTCTTAATAAGGTATTTTCATGTCTTAATAAGGTATTTTCATGTCTCAAATGACTGGAAACAATTATCTGAGTTTCCACTTTTCGAGAAAAAGTAGAGCATTAATAGTTCATTCACTATTATATTATCAGATTCTATTTGAAAAAATATTTTTTTCTTTATGTGTATGCTACAATGTTAATATAAGATAAATATATGAATCTATAATATTTTATATTTTGCTACACTGACAGGTTTTAAAATTATATAATATTGATATATAATATATTTAGTTGCGTACATTTGATTATTGCTATTTGATAGTATAAAGTAACACTAGTTGCTTAATCATTAAAGTAGATTAACTTTTTAAAAAGGTAGGTGAATGAAATGGCAAAGACAATTGGGAAGAAGAAGTCTGAAGAAATCGGGATAAACGGACTGAACAGTATTAGTAATCTTGAAGCAGAGATAATGAAAATAGTATGGGGCAAGGGAAATGTTACTGTTAGAGAAGTGCATGAGACCATGCTGAGAAAAGAAATTGAAAAAAAGGAACACAGTTTTATTCCTTATACTACAGTAATGTCCACTATGACCACACTTGCAGAGAAGCAGTTATTGAAACAGGACAAAGCTGCAAAGACATATATATATTCTGCTGCTGTTGATAAAAAAGAACTTTCTAAGAGTATCATACAATCAGTTTCTGATAAGCTTCTCGAAGAAAGTACCAGTGGGATGGTTTCCAAATTTTTATCAGATTCCAAGAACCTGACTAAGTCTGGTATTGAAAAACTAATGAATGAAATAGACAAATTCTAAAAAGGATTTGTCTATTCTTTCTTTACCGGCTGCCTGGCTGCAGGGGAATAATTTTTTTATCAATAATAGAAGCTTCTTGTTTCTAAACTTATTTAACGCAAATATAGTAATATATTTGCGTTTTTTATTACCCATACAATCGACTCTATTATCTGCTTCTTAAAATCATTACCGAAGCTTCTTCTATCTTTTAGTTAATACTAGGAGTCTGTCCGGGAATTGGGCTCATGCTTGCGGACAGGCTCCTAGATCTGACTGCAGGGTTTCGCCTCATCTCTTTTCTTTATAATTTTATTAAAAAATACTTATAAAACATTTATATAATATGTAATTTATAATAAAATGTTTTTCCAGGATCTATAATAAAGGAATTTTTATGGCCTTGACAATCCTAACAGTATACATATTGCCGATAATATATGACAGTTTTGTAACGCTGGTACTGGTTCTTTTCTTACTGTTTATATTCAGGATAAAAGATTCCAGTATTAGAATATCATTTTTCTTTCTTCCACTTATAAAGCCATTCCTGGTAATCGCTGAAAAGTTTGAACTGCATCCTAATTATATAGGCAGTGGAACTTTTTCTTCCGGCTTGAGATGGCCCGATCCTACAAATATCTTTACGAGGTTCGAGGAACCCAATCTAGAAAGTGTGTTGTTTGTTTCAGATATCAACTACAGCATTATAATTGCAGTCACTGCGTTCATTATTGCAGGACTCATTTTGAGGTGGATAAATCTTTACCTATTCTATAGAAGGCTTGCTTTTGAGGACAAGGTTACTCCCGAAGATGTACCAATAATCTATGGGATAATGGATAAGTTTGCCAGAAAAATCGCAATAAAGGCTCCGGATGTCTCCCTCACACACAGGAGGTATGCTTCACCTTTCATAGTGGGTGTTAAAAATGTAACGATGGTAATATGCCCGAGTCTCTTTGAAATACTGGAACACCCCGAAAAAGAGACCATTATCCACCACGAGCTTTCACATATAAAAAGGAAAGATAATCTTATAGGCTGGATAGCGATGATTTTAAGGGACATCTTATTCTTCAATCCCTTTGCCTATATAGCATACTTCCTTATAAGGACCGAGCAGGACAGCGGAAGTGATAAGGTGATGATAAAATACTCCGGGAGGCCCATAAAGGAGATCGCAAAAAGTCTCCTGAGCGCAATAATGAAATTGAAGTCAACCGGTCCAGGTAATGCCGTAACCGGTCCGGCACAGTCTTTGAGTTTTAGCCCAATAAGATTCTTTTCCCAGCACAGATTAAAAAACAGGATAAGGTCGATACTGCGGACCGATCAGAACAGGATCAGGATGAGGGTGTTTCCAAGAATAATGATGTTTATATTATTTTTTCTTATCCTTATACTGCAAATATTTTTTGTAATAGATATTAATGGCCATAGTATTTATTTAAGATAAGAACTGACCCTGGGTCTGCAAGCAATGAGTCCAATTCTTGGACGGGCTCCCAGATATAAAAAATATACTGCTAAAGCCTAAGCCTCTACCTGAATGCTGTCCACTTTTGCCACGATGACCGAGTCTATTGTCCTGTCTTTTGTCTCATCGGTCTGTCTTGCGGAACTTCCATTTACCACAAGCACTTTTTCACCGATACCCACACCTACTATATCAACAGCCACAACAAAAGGCTCCATAAGTTTTCCTTTTAAATCAATAGCCTTTACAATAAGAAGTTTTTTTCCGATAAGTTTCTCATTTTTCTGTGTAGCTACGACATTTCCTACTACCTGACCCAATATCATATATATTCCTCAATTCTCTTTTTTAAAAAAATTATTTCACCCCGTAATGTTGATCTTATCGATTATTGCGACAATCGAAGCATCTACAGGGACATCATCTTCCTCAAACGCCCAGGTAGCCTCTGCCCCGTCCTCATATCCGATCATATCTCCCATACCTGAAGAAGTCGCATCCAGGGCCACAAGGAAGCTTCCTGAATCTTTGCCGGTTTTCATATCAACCGGCTGGATCACCTGTATCTTCTTTCCTTTAAGTCCTTTATATTTAATCGTCGAGACTATATTTCCTATTACGCGTGCATAATACATATATTAACCTTTTAAAAATCCTTATAATTACAAATCAAACAGCAAAGATTTTACCAGATAAATAATTATAATTTAAGTCCCAATTGCATCTTTGTGGCTTTAAGTGTGTTTTTTAAAAGCATAGCTATCGTCATCGGTCCCACTCCGCCGGGCACAGGTGTTATATAACTTGCTTTCGGCTCTACTTCAAGGAAGTTGACATCACCGATAAGGGTGGTCCCTTTCTTCTCAAAATCATCTTTTCTCCACTTAAGCGTCTCGGGGTCCGCCTGGTCTTTTAGTATCCTGTTTATGCCTACATCAATGACTACCGTTCCCTCACTTACCATATCGCCTCCAATAAGATTAGGGCGGCCCGCTGACACGATAAGTATTTCAGCATCTCTTGTATGCGCACCCATATCTCTTGTCTTTGTATGGCATACAGTGACAGTTGCTGATTCATTTATAAGAAGCAGAGCCATGGGTCTGCCCACTATAACGCTTCTGCCGACAATAACAGCTTCCTTGCCCTTTATCTTAATATCCTTCCTTTTAAACATCTCTATGATGCCTGAGGGAGTCGCGGGTACCAGGCAGTCCTGTTGTGCTACCAGCCTTCCCATACTCATAGGGTGAAACCCGTCAACATCTTTTTCCGGGAATATTGATTCAAGCACCCTGTTTTTGTCTACCTGGGACGGAAGAGGCAGCTGTACCAGTATGCCATGGACATTAATGTCATAATTAAGATAGTCGATTTTTTTTAATAGATCCTCTGTGGATACACTTTCATCCATCCTGATAGCTTCTGATTTAAAACCAACCTGTTCACATCCAAGCTGCTTATTTCTCACATATACTTTTGATGCCGGATCATTTCCGACAAGTATCACTGTAAGTCCTGGCCTTACTCCTTTTAGCCTTACTATCTCACTGACTTCCTCTGCTACTTCTGCTTTTATTTCCTTTGCGATCTCTGGTCCGCTTATTAGCTTAGCTATTTTAATCACCTCCCTTCCTGATTACATTATTAATAAACAATAAATCCTAAAGAGGCAGTGCCGCTTTAGGATCTATTAAAATCTCTGATATTATCTATGACCTTTTTTATCTTAGATCTTGTAATCGGTTATACCTCTAAAAAGGATTAGTTTACCGGACACATCATATCTAATATAAATTATGCCATATTAAGCAAATTTTAAGTAGTATTTGTTACAATTTAGAACAATCCCACAATATTACCATTTTCATCAATGTCTACTTTATTTCCCGCAGGTTCTTTAGGTAATCCAGGCATGGTTCTCATCTGTCCAAGGAGTGGGTAGAGAAAACCTGCACCAACTGAGGCTTTTACATCTCTGACCGGAACTATAAAGCCTGTAGGTCTCCCCTTAAGATTTGGGTCATGGGATAAAGATAGATGTGTCTTTGCCATACATATCGGAAGTTTATCAAAACCCTGCTCCGTATAAAGCTTGATCTTCTTTTCAGCTTCAGCTGAGTAGCTGACACCATCGGCACCATATATCTTTTCCGCAATTGTCTCGATCTTTTTCTTGATCGACCAGTCAAGCGGATAAAGGAATTTAAACTCTGAAGGCTTCTCGGCAGCTCTCACAACAGCTTCAGCAAGATCGGTACCCCCGTCTCCACCTTTTAACCATACCATTGAAGTAACTGCATCCTCTGCACCGGCAGCAAGTGCTTTCCCCCTTATAGCATCCACTTCTGCCTGTGTGTCGGATTCAAAATGATTCATCGCAACGACTACCGGTACCCCGAAAAGGTTCATATTCTCTATCATCTTTTCAAGATTCTCACAGCCTTTAAGAACTGCTTCCACATTTTCAGTTTCCATTTTCTCTTTATCGACTCCCTGGCCGGGAATAAATTCAAATCCTCCTCCATGCATCTTCAGCGCCCTTACGGTAGCGACTATGACAACTGCGTCAGGTTTGAGTCCGCTGTACCTGCATTTGATGTCCATAAATTTCTCTGCACCCATATCAGCTCCAAATCCACTTTCGGTTACTACATATTCACCAAGTTTTATAGCCATCTGGTCAGCCAGGATAGAGCTATTACCGTGGGCGATATTTGCAAAAGGTCCCGCGTGTACAAAACATGGAGTATGTTCTATTGTCTGTAAAAGATTTGGTTTTATAGCATCTTTTAGAAGTACTGTCATGGCACCGGCAACCTGGAGGTCTTCAGCAGTAACAGCCTTTCCGTCATATGTGGAACCTATCACCATTTTACCAAGCCTCTGCCTGAGGTCCTTCAGACTGGTAGTCAATGCAAGGATGGCCATTACTTCTGAAGCTACCGTAATATCATATCCGGTTTCTCTTGGGCTTCCGTTTATTGCCCCGCCCAGACCAACTATAATATTTCTTAATGCCCTGTCGCTTACATCTACTACTCTATTCAGTGTTATTGAGAATGGATCGATATTAAGATCATTGCCTTTCATCAGATGTGTATCAAGAAAAGCACATAGAAGATTATGAGCTATACTTATTGCATGATTGTCACCGGTAAGATGGAGATTGAAATCCTCCATGGGCAGGACCTGTGAATATCCCCCGCCTGCGGCTCCTCCCTTGATGCCGAATACCGGCCCCAGTGATGGTTGACGGATACAGGTGATCGTCTTTTTGCCTATCTTGCTCAGTGCCATGGCAAGACCAATAGTAGTAACTGTCTTTCCCTCTCCCAGTGGAGTCGGGGTTATCGCCGTGACATCAATATACTTACCATTGGGTCTGTCCTTAAACTCTTCGATCACGTCAAGACTGATTTTGGCCTTATCATTGCCATATAATTCCAGATGGTCCTCACTCAGACCAATGGATTCGGCTATCTCCTTTATATGTTTCATCTCTGCAGCCTGTGCGATTTCAATGTCGCTTTTCACCTTACGGCTCCTTTCTTTTTTTTATTCTAGGATGTATATTCTTTTAAAAACTTAGATACTTCTCCTGCTTCACGGGGCCCGACTACTATCTTCCAGCCATCTCCAAGTTCATCTTCCAGCTCTCCCTGGAGTTGGGCGACATATCCCGGTATGATTATCTCCTTTTTGGAAGTCTTATCCTGGATCCCGCTCTTCTTTATAAACTGGGCAATAAGTTCCGGAACAAATTTACCGGCTGCCCAGGCAGTAAGTACGGATTGTCCCTCTACATTCATAACAAGCAGCCATGCATTGACCTTGCTTGTCTCTACTTCTCCTGAGATTATAAAATAAGTAAGTGAGAAATTAGTAGTTATAAGTATAGGTGAATTTTCATCAGGTTTACCTATTTCATAGATCTTTTCCTCTACCTGCATGGGCCTTCTGGGATCAGTATATATATTTTGCCTGTAGACAAGAAGGGGGTATATATTTTGCCTGTCTGCATTTGAAAGTACTATTATTGAAGCGTATTTTGCCACAAAGACAGTTGCCAGAAGTGTTTCCATCTGGGGATCATCCGTCATCTCATCAGGAAATACTATAGTCGGATATCCAAGACTTCTCTCCTGTTTCTTTATAGCGGCTGATCTTAATACGATCTGATTATAGAAATCATCTTTCAGCTTCCTGGACCCGATATCCATGATTATATTCTTGGTCCCTGCTTCCCTGGCCTTAGCAGTAAGTTCCATTAACTCATCTATGGAACTGCCTTTTATCACTATCGGACATCCGGTATCTTTACCTATTGCCAACATATCATCAATATTATCCTTATCCGCTCCATGTATGAGAGGTTTTTTATCCTTGAATTTTTCTGCTGCCTCTTTTAGGGCTGCTGTATCTGTTGATATGAGTATCATGGGTTTTTTTGAAAGTGAACTTATTTTTTCAACAACTGCCATAAACTTTGCTTTATCACCGGATTTATTCTTTATGCATACTGCGTCCAGTGCAAGTTCCATCCCGACCCTTTTATAAGATATATCATTTATTTCCCCAACTATTGACTCTATTTTTTCATCCGGCATATCATCATTTATTGTAACTGCAAATGCATTCTGGTTTACAAATGTCCTGTCATGCCTGAAAAGTACTGTCTCTTCTCCAAGAGTAATAGCATCTTCTCCTGAACCTATTTCAACTTTCAGTATAGGTGGTTGTGAGGCCTCTGACAGTGCTTCTTTTACTTCATCAGATACATGGGGACATTTTTCAAGTTCCACCTTACCTGCTGCAAGCTGCATGGCAAAAGCCAGACAGGTCGGAAAACCGCAATCTTTACAATTTGTCTTGGGTAGCTTCTTAAATATCTCTAAACCGCTTAATGCCATATTTGTCTCTCCTTAACTTATAGTATAGAAATTTATTTATCATTTAGGGTCACATCATAGGTTCCATCTCAAGTACCGGGTGGTTGACTTTCTGTATCCACTCCATTACCTGCTCTTCTGTCTCAGCATCTTCTTCGGTCGCAACCTTATCAAGGAAATCATCTAATCCCATATCCTTTAATCTTTCTTCAAGAATATCCCTTATCTCTTCCTTGAGTGACATGGGCATCCACACAAGCCTGGTCAGTCCTCCGTCAGCTTTTATAAACTTCTTGGAACCGATGAAGTATTTGGAAATCCCGACAAATCCGGGAGTCTGGATACCTCCTCCTACCATGCCTGCGATAGTAGAAAACTTCATCCCGCTGGGGGTCATCCCTGAGTGTTCGCGGTTTACTGCCATTATTCCATTGGTGGCGGGCAGTATCGTTGCGATAACTTCAAAACATCCGCAGGAAGTCATGGGGTTTATCATCATGGAGTAGGCAGAGAAGGATTCCAGTGTCTGATTTGAAGCTTTAAACACAAACTCATTGACACCTTTCCATACTCCAAGGTTCTCATCGATAATTTCTCCCTTTAGAATTGGTTGATTTGCACCTGTAGGATTGATCTCATTGGATGCTTTGCAGTCAAGCCAATTGTATGCTCCGCACAAACCTGGTCTTTCAGGAGAAACGGCACAAATATGGTTGGGGGCAAATGACTGGCATAGTGAACATGAATAGAATGTATCAACTGATTCATCTGTAAGCGTCTTAAGCCTTTCATCCCTGGTCCTGAAAACTTCCTTGGCCTTTACCTTAAGCGCTGTCACATCTTCAGGATTTGTATATATTTTTATCTGGATCTTATCCATTATATTTCCAAAATCCGAATGCATCTTGGCATGAAGTATCGTGCCGATATGTTTTATCTTAAATCCCTTATTAACAGCTTCCTTGGAGAATCTTACCCATGTGATATCTCTCTGGCCCATATGGAATATGCCTGTTGCATAATTTGTGAAATAATGTATCTGTCTTTCCATCACAGGCTCAAAATCATCCTGCATCTTCCTTCCGTATACAAGTATCTCGATACCAAGTGGAAGAACATCTCCCTCCTTTATATCATCTATGTCCGGACCAAATACTTCTACTTTTCCATCTTCTACTTCAGTTTGATCGGCAGTACTGAGAAATTCAACAGCTTCGCTCTTATTACCGCCAAATTCTACGAATGTATCTTCTTTTCTTACCCTTTCACCTTCAAAAGCAGCACCGAAGGCAACCGGTATATCTACCTTGTCCACAGTGATCTTAAGTCCCCTGACTTCAATGGCCTTAGACACCATCTCTTCTGAAGGAATATTTGATACTACATGCTCATAGGTACATACTCCGCGGGGAAGTATTTCCGGGATATCTGTGTCCGCTATCGTCGGGAATCCGTAATTTATGGCGCCGGCCGCATTGGCATATTTCAACTCGTCAACTTCACCGAGAGCCAGGACAAAGGCAAATACCCTGTTTTTATTATATAAGAGCATTCTGCGATAATCTCCGGGCTGAACCCCTCCAAAGGAAAGTGCTGCCCTTGTAGCGAATCCAGCGGCATATATCGTAGCACTTATATCTTTTCCAAATGGAACGAGCCTCGTATCCCAACCAAGCTCGACACCTTCCTGTTCAAGCTGTTCCGCCATCGAGATTCCATTGGTCTCTCCACTCATAAATACATAGATATTTTTCTCCTGGAGCTCCCTTGCGATCTTCACTGCTGTCTCATTGTCCTTAGCTGCTCCGACACATGCCGCAAAACCGGGTGCGGTGCCGTCTACAAATTCAATACCTCTTTCCCTGATGATCAGATCAGTTGCAGCTCCGAGCCATATTCCGTCAACGGGAGGGGGGCCATCAATATATTTGATCGCTTCGATTATTTCCTCTGCCCACAGAGTAGCGATGCCGGCATCCAGGGTACCACCAAGATATGGCAGCCACATTTTTTCAGAAGGTATATCTGGAAGTAATTTTCTTATTTCTTCCAACACTTTTTTACAATCGGAAAGCTTCTCGACCTTTATACCCGACATGCTGTAGATGATAGGCAGGTAATAGCCGGTATCCGGAAATTCCACTACCTGGTCCTCACCATTCTTTTCAATACTTGCCGCAAGCATCTTTTCTGTCCGCTCAAAAGTCTTATAAGCTCCTTTTATAGCACTGGTTGCAATAATCCTAGACATTTTTCAATGACCTCCTTGCTTCCATATCTAATAATACTCTTTCCTTGGCCACATCCAGCTTGAGGGCCTTTCTCTTTTCCTGAATGACGTTTATTACTTTTTCCAGCAGTTCATCGATATCTGCAATATATTCAAGCTGCCCGCCATATTTTTCCTGCCAGCCTTTAGTCATCATTTCTTTTACTTCAGTGCTTGATTCCACCGGGATAGGTGCACCACTGAAAGCTACATAAGTTCCTGATGCCGCCACATATGTTCCTATTGAGAGAGCTTTTTCACTCATCCATTCAGGTGCAATGCCAGCAATGGGAAGATCACTTATATCATCTCCCAGTCCACCTTCCCTGACAATGTCAGATACTACTGTAAGTATCCTTGAATTATCAACACAGGAACCCATGTGAAGTACGGGAGGTATTCCTACTGTCTCGCAAATAGATTTCAATCCATCCCCCGCCATCTCCATAGCCTCTGATTCCATAAGTCCGCATTTAGCAGTAGAAATAGCCGAACATCCTGTCTGAACTACAAGGTAATCCCTGGCTATCAGCTCCTTTGTAAGATAATTATGGTATTTATCATGAGTACATCTTGCATTATTGCATCCGACAATTGCAACTACGCCCTGGATCCTGCCGTCTATTATGGCATCGTTTAAAGGTCTGAACGATCCCCTGAACTTTCCACCCAGCATATACTTTATATACTCTCTTGAAAATCCGGCTACAAGGTCGGATTTGATATCAGGAATACATACTTCTTTTGCCCTGTTAGGGTAATTATCAATCGCAAGTCTTATTATCTCTTTGGCGAGTTTAAGTCCATTATCTTCCTCGTATTGCATATGGATAGCGCCGGGAATCTTGCATTTAGGTGAGGAAGTTATAAGTTTGGTATGATATTTCTTTGTTATCTCTCCAAGAGACTGCATTATGCACTGAACATCGACTACCATAACCTCTACTGCCTTTGTCATTATAGCAAATTCCTGGGAGAGAAAATTACCTATGGGAGCAACTCCCTGCCTCATCAACACTTCAATTGCGGTACAGCATATGCCAACCACATTTATACCGTTTGCCCCTTTTGTCTTTGCATATTCTACAAGTTCCTTATTATCTGCAAGCGTTGCTATTATCTCTGAAAGTGTAGGTTCGTGCCCGTGGATAATGATATTTACTTCATCTTCCATCAGCATGCCCAGATTAGTTTTAGCCTTGTTTGGTTTCGGGGTAGAGAATAATATATCACTTATCTCTGTAGCGATCATTGAACCGCCCCATCCATCGCCCAATGCAGTCCTTACTGCCTGGTCAAGTATATTCTCCACATCCTGGTCGACCCCTATATGGGTCCTGTGAAGCATCTCAACCACTTCCCTGTCGACTCCCCTGGGAACCACATTGTTTTTCCGCCAGACCTCCTGCCTTTTCTCAGGAGCGATCTTGATAGTATCTAGTTCTCCGGTCTGCTGCCCGAATAGGCTGAGGGCCTTTTCTGATACTTCCACACCTATCTCGCTTATTTCCCTGCCTTCAGTCTTTATACCCATCACCTTTGCAAATTCAATAAGCTTTTCAGTATCCTTTATTTTTACTCCCTCTGCCTTACCCTGTGCGGCAAGACCCAGCAAATGGGCGAGGTCCCTTCCGTGATCCGAATGTGCAGAAGCTCCGACTGCAATGCCTCTTGCCAGGTTCCTGGCTGCTATGGTTCCTATGGTCGCACCGCAGAGTCCTGTTTTTCCTTCCTTTACCCTGCATGGCCCCATGGAACAGTTCTTACAGCAGATACCTGCGATCCCGGACCCTATGGGACATGCCTTCATGGATTCCGACCTGTCAAAAACAGTAGAGATCTCAGGATCCATATTCTTAAGCATTTCACAAACCGCAGCATCTTCCGATATATCTTCCGGTTTTCTTTTTACCTTTGCCATTATTTTTAAACACCATCCTTTTTTAGTTTTAAACTATATAAGGTCATTAATTAATTTTTTAACCAGGCTTACTGCTTTTGGATGCCTCATCACCAGTATGTTTGAACCTGAAAGCAAAAGGCTCACACATGAGATAGCCTCCCAGTTTATTCCTCTCTGTTCCTGGTCGCCCCATTCAGGAGAATCCTCCTGGCTTTCTTTGGCCTCTTTGACTTTCCATACCTCGGGAGCTATATCATTTATTATCGGCATCTGCGTCATCTTATCATCCTGGAGAAGAGCAGCTATCTTCAGTCTTTCCATGGCAGAATGACAGTACTCCAGACCATAGCCCAGGCCTGAGCTAGCAGGGTCCATGACTATCCTATCCGGTGGAAGACCCAGCTGCGTAAGAAGTATATTGAGCTGCTTTGCAATATTTACATCGAGCTGGTTAAGCGATGTGACATTATTATTATATCCCATGGCCGCGGCAGCTATTGTCTTATAATTATCTTCTTCTGCCCAACCCATCAGTATATTGCTGTCAGCATTCTTTTCAGATACCTTTTTCATCACTTCAGCAATCTTATCTATCGGGCCCGTCCCGTAGACTATGAGCGGTTTTGATATGGCTTCCCGCAGGTTTTTTGTCATCTCTGCTGCATCTTCCGGGCTCATATTCTCACCATCCGGATCAATACGTGTGAGTTTGAGGCAAATCGCATCTGCATCATATTCTTCAATATTCTTTTTTGCCCATTTTACGGGATCATCAAAGACATCTTCAAAATATTTAGCTACAGTTGCGGGCCATCCTGAAGGTTTCCCATCATATACTTCCATTGCCACGATCGGCTTATTGGGATTCTCTCCTTCAAAAGTGTAGAATGGTAGGGCTGTCTCACCTCCTACAAGTACCTGGGAATCGCCGGTACCGAGTTTTAATTCATTGATCTTTCCGGAATAGGAATTTTTTGGAATTTGAAAGCTCAAACCTTCCCCCCTTGCATACAGTATTACAAATTAATAAATCATTTATTTATACTCTATAAAGCACTGAGAATAACTTTAGCCATTCTAACATTTTTAAAAAAAAACTTCAGTTTCTTTTTATGTTTTATTGCCGGTTTAAATAGAACATCATTTATGTATACACATATGTACATACAATGAACAATTTTTAATATTATATCGGAAGGGATTTAATTTACAAGGTATTATTGCACTATTTATAACGCAGTTTATTGCAGACAGGGACATGTCCGAAAATTGGATCTGGACCGGGGCGGACTCCTTGAAGTTTGTTCTAAACTACACCGATCTTTTCAAGCAGGCTGCGCACCTGTAAAAGCGCCTTACTGTCTCCCGGAAGGTCAAAAACCGAACCGCCATTAAGATCCATTTCATATATACAATCATCAATATTTATGATCCCCAGCAGGTTCAGTCCTTTTTCATCTATGCTTTTTTCAAGCCGGCTGTCAAGCTTTCCGTCGACCCTTCCGACAATAAGGTGGACCTCCTCTGCTCTGACACTTACTTCTTCTGCCAGGTCCTTTATCCTTGCGGCGGTAAGTATCCCTCTTGGAGAAGGATCGGATACTATAAGGAGCCAGTCCACATCGCTTGTCGTCCTCCTGCTCAAGTGCTCCATTCCTGCTTCATTATCCATTACTACCCACCCGTAATTGTCCTGTAGGGTATCAATATATATCTTGAAAAGATTATTTGCCGCACAATAACAGCCCGGACCCTCGCCCCTGCCCATTACCAAAAGATCATATCCAGAGCTCTCGACCAGGGCCTGGTGGACATTCATCTCAACCATCTGGTCCTTAAATATTCCCCCGGTCATCCTGGGAGCATTTTTTTTTAAATCTTCCCTGATCATACCTATAGTAGAGGATACCTCAACACCCAGTACTTCATTAAGATTAGAATTTGGATCAGCATCAAGTGCCAGGACCGTTCCCTTTTTCCCATCGATCAGGTTTCTTATTATAAGTCCACTTGTAGTGGTCTTACCCACTCCTCCTTTTCCTGCTATGGCGATTTTCTTACTCATAGACCAGTGGGATCCTTTCAAAAATTAAAAATAATTATAAAATTTATTTATCAATAGAATATATATATTCTTCTACTGTCGGAAAATCTTTCATATCCGTATAGGGTAAAAACAGGCCTGCAACATACCGGTCCATAAATTTCATATTAACACTTAATTCTATATACGTAATATGATCAGCTATTTTTACGCTTTTATTATATTTATCCTCCGACATTATGCTTAAGTATGCGCCGGTAACTGAAGTATTTCCGAGAAAATGATATTTACTGATATTTACATCAGGGATCATCCCTATCAATACTGCATTCCTTATATTAAGATGCCTTCCAAACCCTCCAGCAAGATATAT
The DNA here is from genome assembly GCA_964556035.1 of uncultured Actinomycetota bacterium. Lineage (GTDB taxonomy): Bacteria > Actinomycetota > Humimicrobiia > Humimicrobiales > Humimicrobiaceae > M55B120. Next base: position 11,394 of record CAZKVA010000004.1, on the reverse strand, counting down.
TTTTTCCAGGTCGAATACACTGAGGTCCACTTCTTCAAGAAGAGTCCTTATCCCTGCATATATAGCTGCTTTTGCCCTGATCAGATTATCGATATCTACTTCGCTAATAAAAATATCTTTTCCGGTGGCACTCTCATCAGCCGGCACTATCACATACTTGCAGTCCTTTTCCTCACAGATAAGGTATTTATTGCCGATATCCTTATTAAATTTTCCTTTTCTGTCTATGACTCCCTTTATATACATCTCTCCCAGAATATCAATAAGGCCTGAGCCGCATATGCCTTCGGGGGTCTGATCCCCAACTATACCCACATCACACTTGAATGTCTTCTGGTCTATTGATACTTTTTCGATCGCGCCGTCAGCGGCTCTTATGCCGCATTTTACTCCGCCTCCCTCAAAAGCGGGCCCGGCAGAACACGAGCACCCCATCATCCATTCCGAATTCCCTACCACAAGTTCTCCATTGGTGCCAAGGTCAAGGAAAAGAGCCAGTTCACTTTCGTCATACATCCCGCTGGCAAGTACTCCTGAGGTTATATCTCCTCCAAGATAACTGGCGACTCCCTGCATGCTGTAAACATGCGCATTGGCAAGATGTTTTATACCGACTTCCCTGGTAGTTGAATTCGAAAACTTATTTCCCACTGTAACATAGGGTTCTTCCCTGATAAATTTCGGCGGGACCCCGTAAAAAAGGTGCATCATCGTAGGATTACCGGCTATCATCACCGATACTACGTCCCTGGCATTGATGCCGCTGTCTTTTAGCAATTTTTTTATAAGATCATTTAAGGTATCTGTCAGGATCTCCCTGAGCTTTGCCAACCCTCCCTCTTTATTTGAATATACTATCCGGTTTATGATATCTTCCCCGAATTTTATCTGGGGATTATATTCGGACTGGATTCCAAGGATAGAACCATCAAGAAGATCGACCAGATACATCACAAGGCTGGTGGTCCCTATATCCAGGGCTATACCGTATATCTTATTATCCAGATGCCCGCTGTGGAGATCGATCATTATCTCATTTTCCTTATCCATTATGACTGTTACCTTCCAGTCCTGCTTCCTTAATTTATCCGGGAGCTTCCGGATAAGATTTATTGGAATATCGGGATTATTTATCCCCATCTTCTCTCTTATGCTCTTATTTATCCTATAAAGATCGCTTGTACCATATGACAGGGTGGGCTCTTCGACTATAAGGTTTTCCTTTAGGAACCAGGGCTTTACCTCAACGCTGGAAAGTTCTTCAGTGTTTATCCCCGAATAATCCTTTAAGGTCCTACTGCTATATTTCCCCTCAGCTATTTTTGCCCTGCTTTTTTTACGTATTGATATCTCTACTTCAAGGTCGCTTTTTACCTTAGCAAGACACGACAGTACGAAACCTTTCTTTTTATCATTTGCGGAAATGAATTTGGTCCTTTTTGATCCAATATCACCTTTTATCACTTTTACCCTGCATCTTCCGCATGTTCCAACGCCGCCGCAGGAAGAATCTATGTCCAGGCCGCTGTCAAGAATTGCCTGGCGAAGATTATAGCCTGAAGGGACTTCAATGGACCTGCCGTCCGGGAGGAATTTGACGAGATATTTTTTAGTTTCAACCATTCTTTTGCTATATTTTTTGACTCATTTGAAAATTTATTCTATGACAGGACTTACCAGGAGCCTGTCCTAGAACTTATAAGTCTTATTAATTCTTAGAAATTATATTATATAGGCATTTAAAAATCAAAATGGAAGGAGATTTATGTTCCTTCCATTTTTAAAATATATGATCACCTTAAATTTTTTACTCTTCTGTTACACTCTCCATAATACTGGTTCCTTCATCCTCTGTCTCAACCACCATGATAACCACTTCAAGTCCGCCGCTTTTTGCGGAAATAGAAGAAGTCTTGACACCATCTCCGCTTGCAGAGAATTCGTTCTCAATTTCCCAACCATCTAAGCTTTCCTTATACCAGGCAAATACATCGCTGCCTGCATCTTCTGTAAGGCCGTTTATAGAGTAACTGTCTTTATTATCTTCTGTGACGGACCAGGATGAGATTATTTTCATATCAGGATAGACAGGTACATTATCTGGAAAATTATCCGGGAGATCAGCACCCATACCGATCGAGAGATCCCCATCATCGCTTTCAATGGTCATCTCACCATCATCCAGGTTTATGTCAACATTTTCTCCGCTATCGCTTTCAATGGCTTTCTCTATTGCTTCCTCGGCTATCTTCTCGGCAATATTCTGTCCAAAGCATCCACTGGCCAATACCAGGATCAGTAGCATAGATACTATTACTGCAGTTATTGCTATTATTTTTTTCATCTCTTTCTCCTTTTTTGAATATGGCTTAACAAATTGCCTTAAAATAAATTTAACATATATTCTACTAAAATAATCTCTATAATAAAATTGGATATTTCCAGGACTGCTAAGTTCCCGGACAGGCTCCCGATCTACTCAGCTACTTATCACTGCTTATCTCATAAAAACTCATGAAGGCCTCATCAGGTATATCTACTCTTCCGATCTTTTTCATCCTCTTTTTGCCCTTCTTCTGTTTTTCAAGCAGTTTTTTCTTTCTTGTGATGTCTCCTCCATATAGTTTAGCCGTAACATCCTTACGGTATGGAGCAACCCTCTCTTTGGCTATTATCCTCTTGCCTATGGTCGCCTGTATAGGCACCTCAAAGTTCTGCCGGGGCACGATTTTTCTTAGCCTCAGGGCAAGTTCTCTTCCAATATAATATGCCTTATCCTTATGTACGATCACCGATAGTTCATCCACCCTGTCACCTGCAACAAGAATATCCAGTTTGACCAGGTCCGACTGCTCAAATCCCATTACCTCATAATCAAGGGACCCATACCCTGAGGATATTGATTTTAGCTGATCGAAAAAATCCACTATTATCTCAGAAAGCGGGATTATATATTTAAGCTCTACCCTTTCTACGGAAATATATATCATATCCACAAAGTCTCCTCTTTTGGACTCTGCAAGCTTCATTATTTTGCCAATATATTCTTTTGGACTGATAATAGTCACTTCAGCATAGGGTTCCTCTATGCTCATTATCTTTTCCTGGTCCGGAAAATCAGAGGGCCTTTTAACCTCTACAACATCTTCATTGCTTAGAATGATCCTATAAGCAACATTGGGGGCCGTAGTTATTAGCTTGAGTCCATATTCCCTTTCCAGCCTCTCCTTTATTATTTCCATATGAAGAAGCCCCAGGAAGCCACACCTGTACCCATAACCAAGAGCAACCGATACTTCAGGGATAAAGTCAAGGGAAGAATCATTAAGGGATAACTTTCCCAGTGCATCCCTCAAGTTTTCATAATCCCCGCCGTCAATAGGGAAAAGTCCGGAATAGACCATGGGTTTGGGCTTTTTGTAACCGGGCAGGCTGGTCATGGCAGGCTCACCTTCATTTGTCACAGTATCGCCGACAACAATACTTCCGACTTCCTTGATGCCTGTAATCATATATCCTACTTCTCCTACCGAAAGATTGTCCTTCTTTACCATCTCTGGTCCGAATATACCTACTTCTTCCACATCGGAGACTGCATTTTCTCCCATGAACTTGACCTTCATGCCTTTTCCTATAAAACCATTGACGACTCTTATAAGGGCCACTACACCCCTGTATGAATTATACTGGCTGTCAAATATGAGAGCCTGCAGCGGGGCGTCCTCACCTCCGGTTGGAGTAGGGACATCTTTGACTATCCTCTCAAGGACCGCTTCAACCCCTTCGCCGGTCTTAGCGCTTACCTTTATGATCTCGTCTTCTGATACTCCAAGTATCTTGCCAAGCTCCATCGATACTTCCTCGGTACGGGCACTTTTGAGGTCAATTTTATTCAGTACCGGTATTATCTCAAGATCTCCCTCCAGGGCCAGATGTACATTTGCCAGGGTCTGGGCCTGGATTCCCTGCGTGGCATCAACTACAAGTATTGCTCCTTCGCAGGCGGCAAGGCTCCTCGATACTTCATAAGAAAAATCAACATGCCCCGGGGTATCAATAAGGTTAAATATATATTCTTTCCCATCATCAGCATTATTATAAAGCACCCTTACTGCATGTGCTTTTATCGTTATACCTCTTTCCCTTTCAAGGTCCATATCATCAAGGAATTGATCGAGCATCTCTCTCTTGCTTACGGTCCTTGTGATCTCAAGGATCCGGTCAGCCAGTGTCGATTTACCATGATCTATATGGGCTATTATTGAAAAATTCCTTACTAAATTCCTGTCTGCTTTCTTAGCCATTTTCTTTATCGCTACCATCCCCATCTTCTGATTCATTTTCTTTATCGCTGCCATCCCCATCTTCCGGGTCCTCTACTGAGCTGCCATTCTTTTTCATGCCCTTAAACATATTAAGTACAAACCTTATCTCATCCATCTTTAATAGGATAGTCATACCTGTATAAATAGCTGCACCCAGGGCTATTATTCCAACTATGGCTGCAACCAACCATGCCAGATTCCTATATGCATAGACCGAGATATACTTCCATGCTATATATATGGCCCCGCTCATTATAAGGGCAGACAGCAATATCTTCCAGTAGGAGCTTAATATCCTTCTTGCCCCCAGATTTCCAACTTTCTTTCTCAGTATTACAAGCAGTACCACTACATTAAAAAGCGCAACAAGAGTGGTTGAAAGCGCGAGTCCCTCTATACCCATATACCTTATAAATATCCAGTCCAATAGGAGATTAACAAGTATAGATACGGCTGCCACCTTAAGTGGCGTCTTTACATTCTTAAAAGCATAGAATATGCGGTTTAGTATCATGAGCAGGCCAAAAAATACCAGTCCGAGACTGTGGAATATAAGGATAGTTGAGACCTTCGCCGTATCTTCGGGCCCAAAATTATTATGCTCAAAAAGGACCTTTATTATCGGATAGGAAAGTATTACAAGCCCTGCGGCTGCAGGCACCATCATATAGCCTATCTCCCTTATACCAAGGGAGAAACTCTCTTTTATTCCTCTTGTATCATCACCTGCGGCCTGTCTTGACATAAGTGGATACAACACTGTTATGATCGCAACAGTAAATACTCCCAGTGGCAGGTTTGCCACTCTCCATGAAAGTATCAGCGCTGTGGTGTTTCCGGCGCCGAGGTTTAATGCAAAAAAATTATCCACACTATTATTAAGCTGGACCGCACCCAGGCTCAAAAGGATGGGAAACATCAGGGAAAAGATCTCTCTCACTCCTTCATGTTTGAGATTTAGGGTAAATCTTTCTTTGAGCCGTCCTGTTATATTATCTTTTAAGGATCTCTGGCCAAAGGCAGATGATCTGAATTCAGGACCGGCTATTCTTAGCTGGGGGACCTGAATGAGGAGGTGCATGAGTGATCCCACCATGACTCCTATCGCCATTGTATATATTCCAAGTCTTGAATAAAGAGTTGTCACAAAGATTATTGTGACAATATTTAAAATAAATGGTGCAAGTGAGGGAAGGGTAAACAGGTTGTGGGAATTAAGTATTCCCGTCACAAGACCGGAAAGACTCAAGGTAAGAAGAGAGAAGATCATTATACGGTTCATGACCACAAATTTTGCAATATCCATCTGATTACCTGAAATACTTGAAAGAAGTGTTCCTATTTGAGGTGAAAGAACAAATAATATAGCTGCTATCACTGAAAACCCTATGATTATTATATTTGTTATAGAGCTAACAAATATACGGCTGTCATCAGTATTCCTCTTCTTTATATATCTGGAATAAATGGGAATAAATGCCGCAACAATAAGGGACTCTGCAAAAAGTATGCGGAAAAGGTTTGGTATATAATTTGCCCATACATAAGCATCAGTCTCAAAGCTGATACCGAAATATCCCGCCATTATCTGGTCCCGTACAAGACCGGATATCTTGGAGAGCAGTATAGCGATCACTACCAATACTGTGGCCCTAAGAATCCTTTTTCTTGAAATAAACCGGTCTGCGCCCATATATGTCTTTTCCCTGATATGTTTATCTAACTTATGGTACCCAGAGATTGTATTATATGATTGCAAATATGCCAATAATAAGTGTTTTTATTTATTTAAAAAAATGCTAAAATATCTCCTTGTTTGCTATAGAAATCCAATTTTTTGGAGGAAAAATAGATGCCGAATATTAAATCGCAGATAAAACGTGATAGGCAGAATAAAAAGAGAACTATAAAGAATAAAGCTTTAAAGTCCGTTATAAAGTCAGCTCAGAAAAACCTGATCGCTTCTGTCGAAGATAAAAAACTGGAAGATGCGAAGTCAAATCTGGCTAAACTGGATAAAGCTCTTGATAAGGCCGTTAAAAAGAGTGCGGTCCATAAAAATTATTCTGCAAATAAGAAATCTCAGGCTGCAGGGCTTGTAAATTCCTTAGAGAAATAACATAAAGATTTAGCCCATCCATAACAGTGCATAAAGATTCAGGAGCCTGTCCTAAGACATTCTCAGACTTTAACATCAGTTATCTGGGCTATCATTCTTTTTGCAAGGTTTTTATTTCCGGAGGGGTCTATCCTGAACTTAATATCATAATCATTTAATAGATCAAATATCTTTACTATCTCTTCATTTGAATAGTTTTGTGAAAACTTTATATATTTATTTACAAGCTTTCCAATAAAATATGGGGGCATATTTATATTCTTTTCAAGAAATGCCGTTACTCCCGTGGTCCCATTACCGGTCTTTATATAAAGCATACTCTTAAACATCCTGTGAATAAGCGTGATGAGCCCCAATAGATTACTGTCCTCTGAAAGTATCTCCTCCAGGGCCACAATGCTTCCATTCTTATCCCGCCCGCCAAGATAATCCACAAGATCAAATATTTTCATGGAATACACTCTGGGTACAAGGTGTCTTACAGCTTCCTCTTCAATGATCTTTTTATCTTCAGAACTTATATAATCATAGAGTTTTAAGTATTCATTTTTAAGTAGGTTCAGGTCAAGATTAACATTCTCGATAAGAAGGCTTTTTGCCCCATCTGTAAAGACTATTCCGTCGCTAGATGCTTTATCCTCTAGCCACTTAAGCATATCTTTTCCTGATGGGGGCCTGAGTCTCTTTATTGAACCTTCCTGCTTTAAAGCATCAAGAAGAGCCTTATTTATCTTTTCACTTGAGGCAGTGAGTATGAATACTATATCTTCTCCATCGATCGCCTTTGCAACTGTCTTTTGGAATTTTGCCTTAAATTTCTCAATATTTCTAATGACCGCGATCTTCCGGGAGGAAAAAAGAGAAGGGGTAGATATATAGTTTTTAAGTTCCTCATCGGTACTTTCCGAATCGGGCCTGAATACCTTATAATCTGTCTCAGTATTTATTTTGTCTTCTATGAAGCCCTTTATCTCCCCTACTTTTTCTTCAAGCACAGACAGGTTCCGGCTTATGTAGAGATAAGCTTTTTTTAATTTATCGATCTTGTTTTTTTCTTCCGGCAACTGTCCTCCTTTTTATTCCTAATTTTCTATTACTTATTATTAAAAATCAAATCATTTAGCCTTCATTTTTTTTTCAAGTGAGCTGTGGACCATAATTAGAAGCATGGTTATGCCTATATAGTATATAAATAACTGTAAGGGCATTATATTTGAAGCTTTTATAACGGGAAGACCGGGTCTTGAAAGAAAACCGGCCAGCCAGCCCATTATTTTAAATAAAGGTGGAGTGACCTTTAAAATGATCCCTCCAAGGGGAGGCCAGATGACCGCAAATATTGCCGATACCATAAGCAGTAGCAGAAGCATATAGAAAAAAGGCAGGATAAGAATATTGGACACTGCAGATATAAGGGGGAGGGACCCGAAATAATAAAGAATAAGAGGACCGCATACCAGCTGGATGGAAATAGTGAGGATAAGGGTTCTATATATAATGCTGCCGGCAATTCTTTTTACTGGCGGAACATTGGATAAGATCTTTATAAAAAGGGGGTATACAAAAACAACACCCGCCATCGCTGAAAAGGAAAACCAGAACCCTATATCATGGGTAAATGATGGACTTAAGATAAGAAGCAGGATAAATGAAATACATAATATCCGGGGCCTATTTGACTGGCGGTTCCACTGTGTGGCTACTGCCGCAGATATCATCCATATGGAAGCCCGGAGCACGCTTGCCTTGAGCCCAAGCAAAAAATTATACATCACAAGAAATAAGATGATAAATACGACCAATACGAAGCTTGTTTTTGATCTCCCTGTAGTGACATAGATTATAAGTACGATAAAAGAGATATGCATACCTGAAATCGCCATTAGGTGGGCCGTACCGCTCTGCCTGAAATCATCCTGCAGCCTGTCCGGGACATTTGTCCTGTTCCCCAGAATAAGAGCTTCTGCAATGGACCCATACCTGTGGTTTAAGTATTTGTAGAAGGTCCGGTTTATACAATTATATACTGTCTTTCTAAACTCAAATATTCTTTCCGGAAAACCGCCTGCACTGATAAACCTTATATTGCCGGAATTTGCCCTGACAGTCGAACCATTTGGAGATGTCCCGGCTTCTCCCTTTACTTCTATGAGATCATCTCTCTTTATCCTTAGATTACCGGACCTTTTAATGATTATATCTATTTTCCCGTCTTCAATATATTCCCCCTCATCGTCCCTGCTGTCTGCAGCATACCAGAAGCATTCTGCATGCATTTCAAAATACAGACTGCCGTATCTGGTCTCCGGATGGCTGGACACCCTGCCTTTTGCTATAATGACCCCCGCAGTACCGCCCTCCTCTCTGTCAACCACAGGAGATAGATCGATCCCTTTAGTTTCTTTGCTGTTTACTCCGGTAAAGTACCCCATGAGTATCATTACTACTACCGGGATAATTACTATAAGCAGTAAATTTTTAACTTCCAGGACATTTCCATCAGATATTGTATTTTTCCTTAAGATATATACTGGTCCGGACAGGGAAGCAAGAAGGACCGTACCTATAATAGAAAAATACAGAAAAGCTGGTATTTGAAAATATGGGAAAAGCTTTATACCCAGGAAAAGCCCCAGCCCAAAAGAGACCGTCCATAAAATATAATGATTGTTCAGTGCTATCCAGTATAATTTTCTCATATATAATATCTACTGCCCTGACGCGGCCGGTCCCCGGAACTATATCCTGATAAGCTTTTCAAGTTCTCCATATTTTTTTGGTCCAATGCCGCTTATGTCCAGTAGTTCTTCCTTGCTTTTAAAGTTACCGTATTTATTTCTGTGATCTATTATCTTTTTTGCTGTTGCGGGCCCTATTCCCGGAAGTTTCTCAAGTTCGCTGGTTCCAGCTGTATTTATATTTACAATATTTCCATATGCACTTCCCGTAACGCTATTTCCAGAATTACCCATATGGAGCAAGGAAGAATCTCCATAATAAAGGGAGCTCCCCTGCTCCACTTCCATAAAAGAAGGAATATATATCCTCTGGCCATCACCTGTTTCCAGTGCAAGGTTTACCGCTGCAAGACATGCGGAATCTGTTGCTCCTCCTGCAAGATCGATAAGATCCACAATGCAAAGACCTTGCTCCACATCATAGACCCCGGGTTCATAGACTTCACCACATATATGGACCTTATAAAATTCTTTATACCCTGCATCATCAACCAGGCCCGCTGGTTCTCCTGCTGAATCTGATCCTTCTTCCAACAGTAGTGGCTCTCCCACACTTTCTTCCACCTTGTTTCCTTCATCCAGATAAAAACTTCTTACAATATTTTCTTTCCTTATGATCTCGGTCCTTTGCTTTATGAAGACTGCGGTAAATACAAGGACAAGTACAGCTACGAGACATAATGTAGTAAGATAAAAGTGTTTCCTGGAATTATACTTTAGATTATTTGCGAGAAACCTTATCCTTGAAAGCAGTTCTCTTATATCTATAAAATTCATCGCATCATGATCCTTAAAAGTATTTAAATAAGAAATATCTAAATATAATTATGTATATGTCCATATACATATTAACATAACTTAACTATCATTGATAAATATTTTTATCCTCTTTTTCTGGTGAAAATTATTTATTAAGCTCATATAATTATACGGATCGGAAAAAAATGTTTATAATATCTAAAAAAAAGATAATTATTTTAATATCGGAGGATATTATGGGAAATAAAGTGTTTATCCTTGTAGAAGATGGATTCAGGGATGAAGAGGTCATCTATCCTTACTACAGATTTATTGAAGCGGGTTATGAAGTAATAATAGTCGGTCCGGAAGCAGGAAAAGAATATAAGGGGAAATTTGGTCTTCCTGTAAAATCAGATATAACTCCTGTCAATGTAGTTCTTGGTGAATTGGCTGCTTTAATAATACCCGGGGGATTTGCACCGGATAAGATGCGGCTGAACAGGGATATGGTCGATCTCGTGAAGAAAGTATTTGACGGCTGCAAGATAATAGCCGCTATCTGTCACGGTGGCTGGATGCTTGTCGAAGCTGATATATGCAGGGGAAAAGATGTCACCGGTTATAAAGCCATCGCCACAGATCTCAAAAATGCAGGAGGAAACTATATTGATAAGGAAGTGGTAGTCGATGATAATCTGGTGACTTCCAGGATCCCTGATGATCTTCCGGCTTTCTGTAGATCTACGCTGGAGCTTATCAAGGCATATAATAAATAGTGACCCAAAAAACCTTTTAAGTTCCTTCCAATTTGGCATTAGCTTGCTTTTTTAGCTGGTTCTACACTAATTGAAAAAAGTTTTTTTACCTTTTCTCTATCATTTAATTGAAGGGATATCCTGTAAATATATGGAAAATGGTTTTTACGGTTTGGACTATAATAATGGATCTTGAATTCATCCATATATTCTTTTGAATATTCTATCAATTCATTGGCTAGCTTATCTTCCAAAGACCTAATGTCTCTGGCATTTGCCATCAGGTCCATTTCATTAAATACACCACTATAAGAACCATCTTTTTCCATTTTTACTTCTACAGTCAGATTGTATTCTGATAAAATGGAATCTAATAATTCCAGAGATAATACAGCAATCAGGTCCCTATTGCGTTTAACAAGAGCGGGCCTGTCCCTTGTCACATCATCAATAAACCGGCTCCATTCTTTTCGTACTTCAGTTGATTTAAGTATTGCTTTCAAAATTATTCTCCTATTTCACATAGATTACGTACTTATTATACATTATGTACGTTATGTCCACAACAATAATTTATTTGTAATAGTTGACTCAATAAATAATACCGCTAAAAATTAACTAATTATTTCTAGATTATAGACGATTATTATTCTTTAATTGATTAGCGCGTTTACCGCCTCCTTGGTTCACGAAGCGCTGGGTAATTTTACCAATAT
>CAZKVA010000003.1:0-27300 GCA_964556035.1 uncultured Actinomycetota bacterium | reverse complement strand
CCCAGGGTACTTAAATATTTCTTAATATGAAAGACAGAAAAATAACCGGTAGAAATACTTACAGGAGGACTGGACTAAAAGCCAGGCTTGACGAGCTTTATAAGAAATATAACCATAGGGAATTTGTCCATCCCGATCCACTGGAGTTTCTTTACAGATATGATGATATAAAGAACCGGGAAATAGCTGGTATTGTATCTTCTTCACTTGCATATGGAAGAGTTGCGCAGATCCTTAAAAGTGTGGATATTGTGCTGGCCAAGATGAAGCCATCACCATATAGGTTTCTACTTGAAACAGGACCTGATGAGTTGGAGGCATGCTTTGAAGGTTTTAAACACAGGTTCACTACTGGAAGCGAGATAACAGGTCTCCTGACTGCAGCTGGTAAGATGGTCAGGGATTCCGGATCGCTTAATTCTGCTTTTTTGGAAAATTATAATAGCGGGGATGACAATATTATCCCGGCTTCTCTCAGTTTTTGTAAAAACTTTTCTATTTTTTCAAAAAACTCATGTTGCAGCCTCATACCGTCATATACAGGTGGGAGTGCATTTAAAAGGCTTAATCTTTTCCTGCGATGGATGGTAAGAGATGATAGCGTTGATCCCGGCGGTTGGAAGGGCATATCTGCGTCAAAGCTTATTATTCCGCTTGATACCCATATGCACCGTATCTCACTCCGCCTGGGACTGACAGGAAGGAAACAGGCAGATATGAAAACTGCGGTAGAAATCACAGAATCATTTAAAAAAATTGAAAAAAATGACCCGATAAGGTATGATTTTGCATTAACTAGGATCGGGATAAATAAGCTTTCCGAAGAACTGTAATATATAAAATTTAAAAAAAGATAATAAGATTAGATAATAAGATTTATTATATAATATATAAAATAAAGTATTAATAAATATATTAAGAAGGTAAGGGGCGGTGATGAGGAAAAGATTATTCTTAAAAGCAAAGTTTTTAATGGTCTTTGCAATTATTCTGGTACTTATAATAACCATTATGCCGACAACTCTAAGCGGTGGCTCGGCAGAGCAGGTACAGGCTTTTGTGACCAGGTTTTATGTTCAATGCCTGAACAGGCAGCCTGATTCCGGCGGACTCAGTGAATGGGTGGGAAGACTTATGAATGGCTCAAAGACAGGAGCGGATGTTGCTCATGGCTTTGTATTTAGCGAAGAGTTCCTGGCCAATAATCACGGCAATGAAGCATTTCTGACTATACTATACAGTGCATTTTTTAACCGTCAGCCGGATGCTGAAGGCTATAGTGCATGGTTTAACCGTATGGCAGGAGGCATGAACAGGGGAAAAGTACTTGATGGTTTCTTAAAATCCCAGGAATTTGCACAATTATGTGCTGATTTCGGCATTACACCATATGCCGGGGCACCACCGGCCGTTGCGGCTACCGGAAGTTTCTCATCTTCGGGGGCAACAGGATTCCATGCAGGCAGGAAAGTGAATTTCATCATCTGGGGCGATGATAGTGCTGCTGACCGTGCTGGAGGCAGAGTAAGCGGAAGAACAGATATCAATCTCTTTGTCCACCTTAACCTTGATACCAGAAAAGCATATATAGTGACTATCCCGAGAGATACATGGTTTGGCGGCAGAAAGATAAACGGATATCACGCGGTCGGCGGACATGATTATGCTGTTGGAAAATTCGAGCAGTTTGTAGGTGGTAAGATAGATTTTTATGCAATTACAGACTTTGACGGTTTTTCACCGCTTATTAACTGGATGGGCGGAGTAACTGTTACTGTTGAGGAAAATATTGCTGATGGTTTTTCTGGATGTTATCTGGGACCCGGGGTACATCACATAAATGGTGCACAGGCCCTTGCACTTACACGCGCAAGAAAAGGAAGGACGCTTTATGGCGGAGGAGCTTATGCAAGGGAAAAACAATCTGCCATGATGATAGCCGAACTTCTTCTTCAAAAGAAAGGTATGGTAAATTCCGGAAACCTCGGTTCCTTTATGGGGACGCTTGGACAGTTTATATATACTAATATCTCAATGGCCCAGGCAGCGGAGATACTTCCGGTACTTCTTTCAATGAATAGAGAAGATATCATGGTAACCACATTTAATTCATGGCCGCAGTGGTTCGGCAAATCAAGTGCAGTTGGCTATAATGAAGCAGAGAAGAATGCATTTTTCCAGAATATACTGAACCAGTAAAACTAGGAGCCTGTCCGCGAACTGGATCTTGGCTTGAGCCCAGTTTTCGGACAGGCTCCTAAGTTCAGATGTCCTAATATATAAAACCCTTTGGTTCTGGACTGGATCAGGGGGAGAAGAGAGTAATTATGAAGATCAAAAAAAAGGTTGAGATAAGCCCCGATATCAGGGATGGAGGAGAAGTGTCAGGGATAAAGTTCTATCCAATGATAACGGCAAAAGACGGAGCACCGAATTTTGCTATGAGGTTATTTGAGATAGGTCCTAATGGCCATACTCCGAAACATACCCACGGATGGGAGCATGAAGTATTTATTGTTTCAGGCAATGGTCATGTGTTTAAGGACGGTCAGGAAATACCTATAAAAAAGGATACATTTCTCCTGGTACCAAAAGGTGAACTCCATCAATTTATCGCCGGAGACGAGGGTATGAATATGGTCTGTGTTGTTCCAAATGAGGGGCAGCCGACTTGATATTAAAAAAATCTGGCAGCCAGTCACCTGCGAAGATCAGGAATATATTTATTACTACACTGGTAATATGCTCTATCATCCTATCATCCCAGATAGTAGCATGCGCCCCCGAGCAGGTATTTGGCGAACTTATAATATGCAGGGAAATAGATAGCAGTACTTTTGAACCCGGCGATGCATGCGGCGACTTCGATATTGAAGCCGATCAGATATTTGCCGCAGTAGAAGTCTCGGGAGTAAAAGCTGAAGATAAGTGGAGGTTTACCTGGAAAAACCTTGGAACCGATGAAGTGATCGCCGATTCGACAAATGTCTATTCTACAGAGACCATCGGTTATATAGAAGGATTTTTCTCAAATAAACTTGTTCCCAATGGAAATGGTAATATAATTGCGGAACCTGGCGATTATTCGGTCAGCTTTTATCATAATGGTGAACTTAAGTCGTCAGGAGAATTCAGAATAAACAAACCTTCTGTCGAGATACTTGAGGTTGGTTTTTCTAAAGATATAGATGAGCAGGGAAATCCCTTAAAGGAGAGTAAAGAGTTTTTCCAGAGAGATACAATATTTACCACTATACAAGTAAATTACATGATAGAAGGTGACCAGTTTAGTATAAAATGGTTTAAGGGCGATGATGAACTATTAGAAGAGGAAAGCTTTATAGTAGATGAGAACCTTTATTATCCAGGCTATATAGCCATCCGATTGGTAAATGAAGGCGGAAAAGCCATGCCGGTTGACATATACAAAGTTGAATTATTTTATGAAGATGAGATTGTGGGGGAGTATTATTTCGATATAGTCCCTGAAGAGTTTTCACTGGATCTGTTCAGTGATGGATCGAGGTATATAAATGAGGGGCACTTGCTGGAATTTGATTATCCAAATAGTTGGTCCTTCACAGAAGAAGAAATAGAATCCGGACTAAAAGTCCGGCTAATGCCGGAAGAAACTGAAAAAAATATAATTGTAAATATCTGGGTGTTGGAGAAAAAGTATTCACCCGAAGAAGATGGTTATATTGATTTTACTGATAATTTGCTTGACCAGGAGGTGGTCCCGGAAGGCGAAAACGGGATTAAAAGAACAGACGATCATAAAGTGATCGGAGATATTGAGGTATTTGAAATAGAATACAGGAATAATGAGGAAGTCGACAGTGCATGGTGCATCACTTTTAACTTTTTAAAAAATAATGGTATGCTTTACTTGTTTATGAGGTCATCCAGCCTGGATTATATTGATTATGCACAAAAAATCCTTGACCGGATGATAGGATCTCTAAAATTTGAAGACTTGGAATAAATACTTATGCTTGGCCTTAATCAAAAATTAAAAGATATTGCCCGGGAGGGTAAAAGTATAAAAATCGGACTTGCGGGTCTGGGACAGATGGGTAAGGGCCTGCTTTCCCAGATAAGGGAACTAAAAGGTATGGAAGTCCTGGCTCTTGCAGATCTTGATATAGAAAAAACAAAAAGGACTTTATCCGATCTTGGGATTTCAAGGGATGATTATTTTTTCCTTGGATCAAAAAGTAATTCCAGAAAAGAATCCCTTGAGATATCCGGCATTAAACTTGGAAAGGATATTTTTAGCAGCGAAGCGAACGCGCTGATAAAAGAAGCCATTTCCAGCGGGAAACTAATATATTCAGACAGTCTTTCAGTTTTATTTGATATTGATGAGATCGACATAATAGTAGATGCAACAGGAAACCCCGAGACCGGGGCATATATAGCATTAAATACAATAGCAGCTTCAAAAAAACACCTGGTTACGCTCAATGTGGAGATGGATGTTACTATTGGTCCAATTTTAAGGGACTTTTCTGAAAAACACGGAGTCATTTATACATTGTCGGCTGGAGATGAACCTCCAGCAGCTAAGGAACTTTTTGATTTCATAGATTCCCTGGGTATGGAGGTAATAGCTGCCGGTAAAGGGAAAAACAATCCTCTTGACCGTGAAGCTGACCCCACATCGCTTGCAGATTATGCAAAGGAAAAAGGTTCTAATCCCTATATGATGACTTCTTTTGTAGATGGGACCAAATCGATGGTAGAAATGGCATGTCTTTCGAATGCAACCGGTCTTAAACCTGACTGCAGGGGAATGCATGCTGTGAGGGCAAATAAAGGAGAGCTTCTTGACATCCTAAAACTAAAAAAACAGGGCGGCATACTTGATAATAATGGGGTAGTGGAATTTGTGATAGGAGATCTTGCCCCGGGTGTCTTCCTTGTCTATACCACAAAAAATAAAATACTTGCAGAGGAGTTAAAATATTTACTAATGGGCAGCGGTCCAAATTATCTACTTTACAGGCCATATCACCTGACAAGCATGGAAACCCCGATATCGATAGCCCGTGTATATTTCTATGATGAGCCCACGATGATACCTGTAGGAGGACTTATATCCGAAGTGGTGACCATCGCAAAGAAGGATCTTAAAGCCGGAGACAGGATAGACCGTATCGGTGGATATACGGTATATGGTTTGATAGATGAATATGATACAGCAAAAGAACAGGGCTTGCTTCCCATCGGACTCAGCGAGGGAGCAGTGCTAAAAAGGGATATAGAAAAGAGCAGGCCGATAAGCTATGGCGATGTCGATCTTGCAAGTGATTCGCTGGTTCATACCTTAAGAAAAATCCAGGATGGCTAGGAGCCTGTCCGAGAATTGGGACAAGCCAAGATCCAATTTTCGGACAGGTTTCCAGGGCATATAATGCCGGTCAAAAGTTTAAGAAAAATAATCATATTTTGATTTAGGACAGGCTCCCAGAAAGGGGATAGTGGTGCATTTTTTACATAATAAGGTAAAAAACCTGTTTATTATATTTACAATATTTACAGCAGTCCTACTGGCCCTGATGGGCCCAGTCTCATGTAAATTCAAGACAGTGGATAAATATGAGGTGACCAGGGAGATGATGGGCACCTATATTACGGTAGTTGTCTATACTGATGAAGATAGTGCAGATGAAGCCATGGAAGCAGCTTTTAAGCGGTTCGGCGAGATCGAGTCTATCGCCTCCATCTATGATGAAAATAGCGAGGTTTCCAGGTTGAACAATGAGGGGATCATTGAATCACCATCAAGGGAATTAAGGGAATTGATAGAACTCTCAGTATATTATTACAATATTTCCGGTGGGAGTTTTGATATAACGATCAGCCCGGTACTTGAGCTCTGGAAAGAGGGCCTGTGGATGGAAACCGAAGAAGTGCAGGCAAAAAGAGTAAAAGAGGCTTTAAAGTATGTAGGTTCAGATAAAATAGTAATAGAAGATGAAAGAATATATTTTGAGACCAGTGGAATGTCAATAGATCTGGGAGGGATAGCAAAGGGCTATGCTGTGGATGAAGCCCTGAAGGTATTAACTGGTCTTGGTATAGAAAATGCTCTTGTGAATGCTGGAGGCGATATCGGGACGATTGGGATAAAACCTGGCGGTACCGCCTGGCTGGTAGAGCTGGATGATCCATTCGATGATGATGAAGAGAATACTGGTACTGTAGAACCTCTTCCCGGTTTTATCATTGAAGAAATGGCAGTAGCTACATCCGGAAATTATTACAGATATTATGATCCTGAAAAAAGTGTACATCATATTACTGATCCACTAACAGGTTATTCGGCGGATGGGTGTATAAGTGTGACCATAATAGCCTCAAACTGTACCGAGGCAGATGTATTGGCCACCTCTGTTTTTGTAAAGGGGGCCACCCGTGGAATTAAGCTTATAGAAGAAATAGATGGAGTTGAAGGATTGATCATAGATAATGCAAGGAAAGTCACTACTTCTACTGGACTTTCAAAATATATGAAGTAAAATAGCATGAGGTTTTTTATTTATTCGAGGTTAAATGGAGATCTTAATAAAGAAAAAAAGTAAATTCAGGGGACTTCATCTGCCTGAAAATAAGGTTACTTCGAAAAAACCTATCGAAATACTTCCAATTCCTAAAAGAATAATACTGCCTTTAGTACAGAACATAGGTGCCCCCTGCAGCTTTATAGTTGAAAAAGGTGATGTGGTAGAAACAGGGCAGAAGATCGCCGATAGTAAAGCATATGTATCTTCACCCATACACTCTTCTGTTTCAGGGAAAGTAAAAAAGATCTCAAAAATAATGAATCCCGCAACAAGCCAGCTTATGGATGCTGTGACCATCGAATCAGATGGCCAGGACCGGTGGGTGGATATAGAGCGTGTCTTTAATATAAACCTGTCACAGGATTACAGGCGGCTAAAGTCCATAATAGACTCTCTTAAAGTCGAAGATATACTTACGGCAGTAAGGGAAGCAGGGATCGTAGGTCTCGGAGGTGCAGCATTTCCCACTCATGTAAAGCTCAATCCGCCTCCCGAAAAGAAAATAGATACCCTCATACTTAATGGATGTGAATGCGAACCATTTATTACTTCGGATCACAGGGTGCTGCTGGAATACGGAAGGCAGTTACTTGTGGGTCTATACATAATCTCGAGGACGCTTGGCCCAAAGAATATATTTATTGCAATAGAGGATAATAAAAAGGATGCCATAACACATATTAAGGACCTTATCTTTGAGCTGAATTTTGATGATATATTTAAGATAGTATCACTTCCATCAAGATACCCCATGGGAGCAGAAAAAATGCTTATAAAAACTGTGGTCGACAGGGCGGTGCCGATGGGAGGATTGCCGATGGATGTCGGAGTAGTTGTAAATAATGTGACTACCGCAAAAGCGATCTATGATGCATTAATAGAGGGGAAACCCCTTATAAGTAAAGTGATAACTGTTACCGGGGAATTTGAAAATCCTAAAAATGTGCTGGCAAGGATCGGGACCCCGATAAGGGAACTTATCGACCTCTGTGGCATTAATGAAGATAAGGCAAATAAGGTCATAATCGGGGGGCCCATGATGGGGAATACGCTTGTAGAGCTGGATTTTCCTGTTGTAAAGGGAGCCAATTGTGTCCTTGCAATGGATAGCAGGATACCTGATGAAAGAAATTGTATAAACTGCGGAAGCTGTGTACGGATATGCCCGATGGATCTTATGCCACTTGTCTATGTCAGGACAGTCAGAAGTGGTAGAATTGACGGGCTTTCAGATCATTATATAGAGAACTGCATAGAATGCGGTTCATGTGCATATGTATGTCCTGCAAATATACCGATAGTAGGATATATAAAGACGGGCAAGGCAATGCTTGCAAAACAAAAAAGTGATAAGTAATTATTTTAATAATGGATGATACGGTCCTTTTAAAGGGAGAAGTCCTAAAAAAAGGTCCGGAACAGGTATAGATGAATAAGAAAAAGACAGATATGGATATGGGAAGCAAGATGCTTATAACCCACGCTCCACATATATGGAGGGGTTTTTCCATAAACAGGATCATGTATATTGTAGTGGTGGCCCTTATATTTCCTGCAGCTGCGGCTGTTTATTTCTTTGGTTATTATAGTCTTATTCTTATCGCGGTCTGTATCGCCACAACGGTACTTACAGAATATATGATCAAAAAGCTCAGGCATAAACGCTTCATAATGGATGGTAGTGCAGTGATCACTGGACTGCTGTTTGCACTTATTCTTCCTCCCAGACTTCCTATCTGGATGGCAGTTCTGGGTGCAGCATTTTCAATTGCGATCGCAAAGGAGGCATTTGGAGGGCTTGGCTATAATATATTTAATCCTGCTCTCGTGGGACGTGCCTTTCTTTCAGTATGTTTTCCGCGTGAGATGACCACATGGGTATTACCTACATATTTTAATATGGATGCTGTAACCGGCCCGTCACCGCTGAGTGAAAGCTTCACTTTACAGGGAGACAAACTGACTTTATATAAGGACCTTCTTTTTGGCAATACTTTAGGTTCCATGGGAGAGACTTCGGCCCTGCTTATCATTATAGGCGGAATGATACTTCTGGCTTTCAGGATAATAGACTGGAGGATACCGGTATTTTATCTGGGGACAGTGGCCCTTGGTTCATTAATAGTGGGAGAGGATATTGTTTTTCAGCTTCTTGCAGGCGGCCTCATGATAGGAGCATTCTTTATGGCAACAGATTATGCTACATCTCCAGTGATGGGAAATGGCAGGATAATCTTTGCTGTAGGTTTGGGAGTATTGACTGTGCTATTCAGAAATTTTGGACCGATGCCGGAAGGGGTCTGTTTTTCTATCCTTATAATGAATGCTTTTACTCCACTGATTGATAGATATATTAAACCTAAACCGTTTGGGTACCAGGGGAAAAAGAAAAATGCTTGAAAAGCTAAAATCAAAAAGATTATATTCTATAGTGTTTCTGACCCTTGTGGTATTGATATCGGTTAGTTTGCTATTGTGGATAAATTCTTTTACTTCAGTAGTTGTTGAGGCACAGAATGATGCTAAAATAAAAAGTATTCTGGAGTCGATATTTCCAGATCTTACAGAATTTGAGGAGTCCGGTGAGATTTTTATAGTATATGAAGGTAATAATATTGCGGGATATACCTTTATTGCTACCGGAAGCGGATATGGAGGATCAATAGATATACTTGTGGGTATGAATCCGGATTACACATTAAGAGATATGGAGGTGCTTTCACATACTGAGACACCGGGGCTGGGCAGCAAGATAACGGAGGGGCCGTTTGCTGAACAATTTGTGGGGCTTCAGGTGGATGAAATTGCACTTTCAAGAGATGGCGGAAAAATTGATGCCATTACAGGAGCGACTATAAGCTCAAGAGCTGTGGCATCAGCCATACAGGAAAGAATGTTTGAAATAATTGAAATACTTTCGGAACAAGGATAAATTATATTTAGTGGTGTTTGATCAAAATGGAAGATGGAAGCAATAAAAAAGAATATGGAGTAAGGGAAAACAGGGGAGCTGTTTTCTGGAAGGAGCTTGTAAAGGGGCTGGTAATATCAAATCCGGTATTTATCCTTACCCTCGGACTCTGCCCGGTACTGGCAGTTACTAACTCCATAGATAATGCCCTTGGAATGGGAGCAGGGGTTATTTTTGTCCTGCTTTGTTCAAATATTATTATCTCTGCCATCAGGAGGACAATACCTCAGCTTGTAAGAATACCTGTTTTTATTGTAATAATCGCTACTTTTGTTACCATACTAAGTTTGGTTTTTGAAGCGTATATACCAGTGCTTCATCAATCTCTGGGGATCTATCTGTCACTTATAGTTGTTAATTGTATTATACTCGGTAGGGCAGAGGTCTTCGCTTCGAAGAATTCAGTACTGGATTCTATAGCAGATGCACTGGGAATAGGTCTTGGCTTTACATTGGCCCTGGTCATCATATCGCTTTTCAGGGAGATCCTTGGTACAGGGGGACTGACTGTCTTTGGATTCAATCTATTCAATATTCCTGTACTGACAGAACATCCTATGACTTTCTTTATTTCACCACCCGGGGCTTTTCTTGTGATAGGACTCCTGATGGCCCTTTTTAAATGGATAGGAGTAATAAAAGGTGACTAACCTTATAACAATATTCATAGTGATGGCGATAGTAAACAATATCGTGCTTTCTCAATTTTTGGGATTATGTCCATTTTTTGGAGTTTCTAAAAAATTGTCTAATGCAGTAAGTATGGGAATGGCTGTTACCCTGGTCATGCTTATATCATCTGTGGTGACCTCTGTTATATATAATTATATCCTTGTGCCATTCAATGTAGAGTTTATGCAGATCGTCCTTTATATTCTTGTGATAGCATCACTTGTACAAATAGTGGAGCTTGCCATAAAGAGGACAAATATCAGCCTCTATAATGCACTTGGTATTTACCTGCCGCTTATTACTACCAATTGTGCCGTGCTTGGCGTGGCTCTTATTAATTCAGCAGAAAATTATACTATCCTGGAAAGCACTGCGAGTGCGCTTGGCGGAGGAATAGGATTCACCCTGGTTCTTATAATAATGTCTGGAATAAGGGAAAAGCTTGATCTTGCCGATACTCCCAGATCCATGAAAGGACTCCCAATAGCATTTATTACAGCGGCACTATTAGCACTTGCATTTATGGGCTTTAATGGGATGATATAGAATTTATAGATTGTGAAATATTATGGGAATGTTAGGAATAATAGGAATACTTGGCGGAATCGGCCTCCTTTGCGGTGTACTTATTTTTGTAGCAAACAGGGTGCTGCCAGAGGAACCAGAAAGTCTCAGGAAGGCGGAGGAAATCGCTGAGTATCTCCCCGGTATGAATTGTGGTGCATGCGGCTATCCCGGATGTTTTGCTTATGCACAGGCACTTGCTAAGGATAAGAATATCTTCTTTACAAACACATGTGCAACTGTACTGCAGGAACCGGAGATGCTCGAAGGTCTTGAAAAACTTTTGGATCTTGAGATAGATGTTTCTAAGATGGATAAAAAGGCAGTAGTCAAATGCTATGGTAATTCTAAGTGGCTTGGTCAATATGCCGGTGTAGAATCATGCAAGGCCGCTTCCAGCCTGGCCGGCGGACCAAAGGAATGCCCTTATGGCTGTCTTGGATTTGGGGATTGTGTAGAAGTGTGTCCGAGTGATGCTATCCATATAGATAAGAAACAAAATGTCGCAGTTGTAGATCCAGATAAATGTACAGGATGCGGGCTTTGCGTTAAGGAATGTCCGAGAAATATTATTGAGCTTGTACAGTCATATGCAAATATCGTATTTTTATGCAATTATGGGTCCCTGAAAAATATACCGGGAAGGAAAAAATGTGACCTTGGTTGCCTGAGGTGTAGAAAGTGCTTTAAAGTCTGTGAGAATGATGCGATCATATGGAATGAGGAAAAAGGTATCCCTGAATTTGATTTTTCCAAATGCACGCTTTGTGGAAAATGTATTGAGGTCTGCCCCCACGGCCGCCTGGTAGAGCTTTCAGATATAGTCTTAAAGGAAAAATTAGGACTACTCAAAGAGAAAAAAGAAAAGTAAGCTGCTTGAAAAGTATTTAAGGGTATAATAGTAAATAATTTGAAATCTTTAAGAGGCCTAGAAGGGATATAATGGAAAAAGATATACTTGAATTAATAAAGGAAAATGTTGAGAAAGAACCATATGTAAAATTATTTGGTATGAAGGTGCTGGAATTAAGGCAGGGTTACAGTAAAGTACAGATGAAAACAAAAAAGGATCACCTCAATCTTCACCTTACTATCCATGGTGGGGCGATATTCTCACTCGTAGATGTAGCTTTCGGTTCGGCCGCAAATTCTTATGGTAATATTGCAGTAGCTATAAATCTTAACATAAATTACACAAGACCATCAAACCCCGGAGACATACTAACAGCTGAAGCTACAGAAGTCAGCAGGGGGCGGACTATTGGTACATACAATATATTGGTAAAAAACGGACAGGGTAAGACTGTCGCCTCCAGCCAGGCGATCGCGTTTATCAAGAAGGAAAAACTTCCCTTTATAAGTGCTTCTTAAATGTTTTTTAAGATGATTAAGGTCTTTTTTTACACCGAAGTAAATGTTATTGTAATTAAATGAAAATTATCCAGACCTCAGATCTTCATTTAAGCTCAAAAAAACCTGAGCGCATAAAAGCTCTGGAAAATATTATCTCCATTGCAACAGAGCAAAAAGCAGATTTGGTGCTTATATCAGGGGACCTCTTCGACTCTGATGAGCAAGCTGATGTAATGCGGCCCACTCTTAGAAATATGCTGTCTTCACTTCCGTTTACCATAATCGCAATACCAGGCAATCATGATATGGGTTCCTATAGGGCTGACCTCAATTTTGGAAACAGCATAAAGATAATGACTTCAAAGCCATTTGATATTACAGATCATGAGGATACCAGGTTAATATCGCTCCCATACTCCAACCAGAATTTTAATGATCTTGTATTTGACCTTAAGAATGAAATAGATAAGTCCAGGATCAATATTTTAATGCTACACTGCACGCTTGATATACCATACCTGGGAGAAGAGGAATACGGCCAGGAGGAAAGGCAGGCCTATCTTCCCGTAAATTCCAGGATCCTGGGTGATCTCGGATTTGATTATATTATGTCGGGACATTTTCATTCCAGGGTAGTCGAGAATCATATCTCGGATAAAACGGTCTTTATTTATAGCGGAAGCCCTGTATCCGTGACAAGAAAAGAGCAGGGCAGGAGAAGGGTGACACTACTCGATACGAATAAGTCCAAAAACAAGAGACTTAGCTTCCTCGAACTTGATTCTTTTTATTATGACAGGATAGAGATTAATTTTTACCCCGGTAAAGAGGATAAACTTTTAAAGGAGTTAAAAAGCAGGCTGGCCAGTTTTACCGGCCATGATGTCTTCCTTGAAATAAAGTTGGGCGGTTTTATTTCTATGGGCGAGAGGGACCTGGGAAAAGAGATAAGTAAAGTGATGGATGGTTCAGGATTTGAAAGCGGCAGGCTTGAGATAATTGAAGAATATCGTGATATAAAAAGTGTATTAGAGGACCCTCTATATAAGGCATTTAAAGAAAAATTAGGTAATACTGGAAGTAATGATCAGGACCAGAGAGACAGGATAGATGAGATGGTCATAATGCAATTTTCAAAACTTGATACCTAGGATCATATATCTAATAATATGAAAATAAAAAAAATATTTATAATAAGATACGGTCCGCTGCAGAACCTGGATCTTGATATTGGTCCGGGGCTCCAGGTCGTATGGGGAAGAAATGAAGCGGGTAAGACGCTTACCATTGATGCTATTACAAAGATGATGCTTGAAGGCAAAGTAAGGGATTTTGACAGGATAAACCGGGTTGAAGAGGAACCTGAAGGTTTTATTTTATTTGAAGATACCAGCGGTAAGGAAATAAAGGTCTCTGTAAAAAAAGGCCTGGTAAAGCATATATCTTTTGCGGGGCTGGACCTCAGGAATATTTTTGTTATACGGGATAGCGATCTTACTCTGAAGCAGGAATGTGGATATTATAAGAGCATCACCGACAGACTTACAGGTATGAACCTTGAAAAAATCGAGGGACTTATTTCAGGGATAAAGGACTATGGGAGACTGACAAGGGCTTCAAGTGAGGCAGATCTATCAGATAATAAGGATTATGGCAAAATAGCATCACTTACCAGTACAGCCAGGTCCTTTATTTCCGACAGTATGGAATATGTGGAACAGACAGAAAAACAGAAGTATGATTTTTTGGAGCTGGATCAGCTAAAAATAAAGCAGGATATTTCCGGTATTCGAAAAAAAATAGAAATAGCTGAAAAATCCCAGAATTGGGACAAATACAGGAAAATATCCCAAAACCTTGATCTCCTTAAGGAGTCCTGGAAGGAATACCAGGATCTAAAGGATTTTAACCAGGCAAATTATGTAAAAATGACTGAGATTGATCTTGAATTGGATTCTATAGGTAAAAGGATAGATGAACACAAAAAAGACTTAAAAAAAAACAGCGGCAGTAAAGCCTTGACTGATGAAAAAATAATGGATATCCAGACCAGATCAGGACCTATGGAAAAGAAAAAAACGGAGATAGACAGAGTATTAAATAAACTTGAGATCCATAACCAAAGGAAAAGCGAAGAGGCCAGGGAGATCGGGATATTTCCAAAAATATTTGCTGTTATTCTTCTACTGCTGGTCCCTGCTAGTTTTCTAATTGTATATTTTCCTACAAAAAATATATTACTTTCATTTATCCTGCCGGTCCTGTTTTTTATTGGTTCAATTGCAGCAGTTATTTATATAAGCAGAGCAGGTAGGGGGAAAAGTAAGTTTAAGGCAAGTGGAAGTATCCTGGAAAGTGAATTTAGAAAGCTTGGATTTAAGGTAAGGGGTCTTGACGATATAATCCCCATTGCCAGGGTTTTTGAAGAGCAGTATTATGAAATATCCCAGAAAAAAAACATACTTAAAGATCAGGCAAGACTTCTTGATACACAGATCTCAGAAGTCTCGACAAAGATAAAGAATGATGAAAACAGAAGAAGATCATCAGTAATTGAAAAAGAAAAATTCTTCAGTGTTCATAATATTTATTCAATTGAGCAGTTCAGGGAAAAGCTCAGGATGAGAAGCAGGGCAGAGTCGAATATTATATCCGGGATCAGGAATATGGCTGACTTTTCTGGAACTGGATCAGTAAACGGTATAAATCTTGAAGAGATGGATATTGAATTTGAAAAGCTTCCAGACAAGATGGATGGTTTAATAGAATACTGGAGGAAAGAGACAGGCAAATTAAAACCTCCTGATGATCCAGGGACCGAAAAAGATACAAGGTTTGATCCGGGTGAGTACAGCAAACTAAAAAGTCATCTCTTGGAACTTCAGGATAAAGAAGATATGTATGACCGGAAACTTGATGAACACAGAAGCAATTTGAATGACTTTCAAAGAAGGTTCTCACAACTTAATATTGAGCCATATCTAAGAGATTATAATGACGTGAATATCAACGCCCTTGAGAAACTAAGGGAAGCATCCGGTATTGCCGGAAGTTTTATAGAGATCATTGAAGGCGAGTATAATATTTCCATAGAAGCCTTAAAGATCTTTGAAGATATAAAAAGCCAGGAGGAAACTAAGATATCCGATCTTTTCGAAAAGCTAGGGGTATCAAGTGTATTTGAGGAGATAACTGAAGGAAAATATACAGGTGTGAATTTTGACAGCAGTCTCCAGTCAGTAAAGGTCATAGATAAATATGAGAGTGAACTCGAGGCTTCAAAGCTCAGCAAAGGTGCCTACGACCAGCTTTTTCTGGCAATAAGGATAGCCATAGCGGAAGAGATGCTTGGTGAGGGGAAGGGTTTCTTTATAATGGACGATGCCTTCCTGGCATCGGATAGCTGCAGGATAAAAAATCAGTTTAAGATACTTAAAAAACTTGCGGACAGGGGCTGGTCCATAGTATATTTTTCGGTAAAGGATGAAGTAAGGGACCTTGCAGCAAAGTTTTCAAAAAATAAGGTAATTGAGATATAAGACAAATAATACTATGTGAGGGAGTATATATGGCAACTAAAAATTTTGACTTTGATCCCCAGTATTATGGCCTACAGGTTGACTGGAAAAAAAGATTTGAGAAGGAAAAGGATTTCTATGATGGAATATTTAACAGGACCGAAATATCAAATGTGCTTGATATAGGCTGCGGGACCGGCCATCATGCGGAGTTCTTTGCTGGATATGCTGATAAGGTGGTAGCAGTGGACCCGGATCAGGACATGATAGATTATGCAGGTAAAAATATAATAAAGTCACCAAAAGTCACTATTTACAGGGCAGGTTTTGAAGAACTGGATAAACTGCCTGAAGGAAAATTCGACCTCATCACAAGCCTTGGGAATACGATTGCCATACTTGGAGATAAAAGGAAGATAAAACAGGCATTAAAAAGCATAAAAAACAGGCTCTCTAAAAACGGTATCGTACTCCTTCAATTTTTGAATTTCAGCTCCAAAATAATCGATGAAAACAATTATTACCAGCCGAAAGTCTTTGAGAAGGACGGCAATACCTTTATATTTATCAAGCATTTTCAGTATGGGAAACAAAAGACAAGGGTTGATTTTATTATTACGGAACTCAGGGATAATAAAGTAAAAGATTTTTATGTAAATTCATCTTATCTTGCTACACTCAAAGTCAGTGCATTTAGAAGTATGGCTAAAAATTCAGGATTTAAAAGTATTGAGTTATTGGGCACAGGTGGAAAAGTAGCATTTGAACCCAAAAAACACATAAGTCTCTATGCGTTGATGTCCAGGGAGGAGAAATAATGGAGGAGCTAAAAAGATTTGGCGTGTCTATAGAAGAGAAGCTGCTTGAGAAATTTGACCATCATATAAGTAAAAAGAAGTATCAGAACCGCTCCGAGGCATTAAGGGATCTTATACGAAAAGAACTTATAGAGGAGAGCTGGTCAGATAAAAATGCGGAAGTCGCAGGGGCAATAATAATAGTATATGATCATCACAGAAATGAACTTGTCGAGAATCTCGTCAATATACAACATGATTATCACGATATAATAATATCATCACAGCATGTTCATCTCGACCACCATAATTGTCTCGAGATTATAGCAGTCAAGGGTGGGATAAAGAAAGTATATAAGCTTGAGGAGGAACTGAAGGTAGCCAAAGGGGTAAAGCACGCCGCCCTCTCCAAGTCTACCCTTGCAAGGGATATTTAAACTATATTGCTGTCATTTTTAAATACCCATCAGGCATTTTCCTGTCCATATCTGCAGTATTTTAGAATGGGGCAAATGGTACATTTTGGTCTTCTTGCTATACAAATACTTCTTCCGTGAGCTACTATCTTATGGGAAAAAACAGTTTGTTTTGCTTCCGGGATTATTTTTTTCAGGTCAAACTCTATCTTAACCGGGTTTGTATTCAGTGTAAGACCTATGTGATGTGAGATCCTCTTCATGTGAGTGTCTACAATTATCGCTGCCTTCCCAAAACAATCTCCAAGGACCACATTTGCAGTTTTTCTTCCCACTCCGGGAAGCGATACCAGGTCCTCCATATTTCCGGGGACTTCTCCATTAAAGTCTTTGACAAGAACTCCAGAGGTACCAATTATGTTTTTTGCCTTATTCCTGAAAAAACCTGTAGTCCTGATATCCTGTTCAAGCTCTTCAGGATCAGAACCTGCAAAATCAGATGGTCCTTTATATTTTTTAAAAAGCCCGGGCGTTACCTTATTCACCAGTTTGTCTGTACTCTGGGCGGCAAGTATAGTAGCTACCAGAAGCTGGAAAGCATCTTTGTATCCCAGTGAAGTCTCTAGTGCTCCGGGATATTGTTTTTTAAGAAGCAAGATGATCTTATCAATATTTTTTACCGCGGGAAAAAATATACCTGTACTCATATCAGTCTACTGTTCTTCCTTTCTTATATTTACAGTATTTATTCATTATAAAATACTGACAACCTTCTTATTGCTTTTATCTTTTCTGATCTACCGACTTTGCTTTCCTTTAATGCATTGTGGAGTATATCGATAGATTTATTATAAGTCTCTCTGTCAACAGGGAAGGGTATGCCGTCTTTCCCTCCGTGTGCAAAGCTAAACCGCACGGGGTCCTTGATGCTGTATTTCTCGCCATAGATAAGTTCCGATATCATTGCCAGGGACCTCACTGTTTTTGGTCCGATCCCGGGCATCGAGATAAGATTTTCAAAGTCCTCAGGTTTCTTCTCGTATGTGGATATAAAGATCTTCTCAAGTCTTCTTAGTTCTATATCACTTAAATTTATATAATGCCTTTTAGGCATATTAAATTTTGTCTCCTGATATTTTTTGATCTTTTCAAGATCCTTAAGTATCAGCCTTGGCTTCATATGTGATATTTCTGTAATAGTGTCCCTGGCCTTATTACTTTCCTTTGCAATAAGATTGACAGTGTTTCCTTTACCATCACAACAGATCGCCTTATGGGGTTCACATACGAAGTCCTCTATCTCATTGCTTGACCAGTGGTATCTCCTGGCCATCCTGTTTACATCATTCATGCCCTGCTGGATAACTGACCAGTTTTCACCATTTTCTGTAAAAAAGAAGCAATGGTGATAGAGCTGGTAACCATCCTGAAGTGCACTGCTGTCAACCTTTGCCACGATTTTGCTATTATAGACAAGATGTGAAAAATCTGTTCCAGTTTTTTCTGAAGCTGTGATTATTTCTGAGGGAGTTTTACGTGAAGTACCACCCTTACCACCGGCAACGAAGAATCCGAAATCCTTTTCCAGCCCTTTTACTGATTCCTTTACGGCTCCACAAACGGTAGTGGTCACTCCGCTTGAATGCCAGTCAAAACCGAGCACACAACCAAAAGCCTGAAACCAGAAAGGATCCGAGAGCCGGAGTAATACTTCATCCGGTCCGTATTCAGCGACCATCATCGATAATATTTCCCTGGACAGATTAGTCATACGGCTAAATAGCCATCTGGGTGCTTTACCCCCGTGAAGAGGGAGGTTGACTGTTCCGGTTCTCATAGTTCTCTTCCTTTTCCGGTGAGCGGTACAAAAGCTACATCACAGAGTTTTATTTTTTTTATCCTACCGGCAGTCTTTATGATCTTGTAAAGTACCTGGCTCCAGCTAGATGGGCCCACAGGGATCATCATTATTCCACCTTCCTTTAGCTGGCCGTAGTAGGCTTCAGGGATATCTGACGGAGCGGCTGTGACAATAATACGATCATATGGCGAATATCTTTCCCACCCGGTTGATCCATCATGATTGGATAGCTTTATATTGGGATAAGATGCTAGTATTTTTTTTGTCCTGTTAAAAAGCTCTTTATTTATCTCTACCGAGTACACTTCTTTTGCTATTTCAGCAAGCACAGCTGACTGATATCCGGATCCGGTACCGATCTCCAGGACTTTCATATCCCGGGAAAGTTCAAGGCTTTCTGTCATAAGGGCCACTATATAAGGCTGGGAAATGGTCTGCCCCATACCTATTGGAAGGGGTCGGTCCTCATAAGCAGAGCTACTGTATTCAGCTGGTAAAAAAATTTCCCTCGGGACCGTTTGCATTGCAGCGATAACCCGCTCATCTTTTATACCACGGGTGATTATCTGGGAGGAAACCATTAAGTCCCTGGCCTCTTTAAACCCGGAGTGTTTTTCACCGTTTTTGTCCTTCTCTTCTTTCATATTAACAGGTTTTTTTGTTATAATAACTTGATTCATTCTATTGCGGATAATGCTATTTTTAGCAATTCGGAATATATGGCTCTATTATATCATATAAAAATGAATTGAAGCTTTATGATAAACTTAAAACTGGCCAATATACTTACTAATATTGCAGAGGTGAAAAAATCCAAACCTGAAAATAAGCCTGAAGTCCTTTCCCTAATGAAGGCTTCAAGGACACTCAGGGATAATCCTGAAGTTATAGACAAGATATTTAAAGGCAGTGGATCGGAAGACCTGGTAGGGATAGATGATTATTGCTATGGATTTATAAGGGAATATTTTGAGAAGGGAAATATTAGCGAATACGAGAAGTTTGTCTCTAAATATTCCGAAGACCTGGTGAAGTTCATAAGGGTAACAGGACTTGGACGGAAACGGATATTTAAGATCTATGACCATTTTGGAATAGGTGACCTCAAAGACCTCAAGAATGTCTTTATGGCGGGTGAGGGAAAGAAATGGACCACATTTAAGAAAATAAGCAAGGAACTTAAAAGTGATACCATAAATCAATTATTTTTTGACAGGATACAAAAATCACTCGAGTACTATATCAGCCTTGAGAATAAAAACCCCAGGTGGCCGGTAGAATTTTACACAGAGACTGTTTTAAAATATCTTAATGGAATGGACGATATAGAAAAAACTGAGATCGTAGGTTCTATTAGAAGAAAAAAAGCACTTATTAGTGACATTGACATACTTGTACTCCCCGGGTTTAACCATAATTCCTATGATTTTGAGAGAAGCAGAAGACTTTTAGAGGATATTGAAAAATTTCCGGTCATTAAAGGACTTATATCAATAGACCAGCAAAAAAATGATATAAGTGCAGTATACAGCACGATATATGAGATAGATATTGAGATAATAATCGCCGGAGCGGCAAGCTGGACCTGGCAACTTTTTAAGACAACCGGAAGCAAGATGCATTTTAAAGCTCTTAAAGAATATAGTAAAAAGAATAATTTACATGCAGGAATATTGAGGGATCATTATGATCTGGCAAATAATGAAAATGATAAAGAATCTTTAGTTTATAATGCCAGATCTGAAGAGGATATATATAAGGCTCTTGGCCTGAGCTATATTGTCCCGGAACTCAGGCAGGGAAGGGACGAGATAGAACTTTCAAGACAGGGCAGGTTGCCGGATCTTATAGAGGCAGGCGATATAAAGGGTGATCTTCATATTCATTCGGAATGGAGTGACGGGCTTATTGATTACAAAGATATGGTAAGGATCGCACAAGAAAGAGGATATGAATATATTGCAATAACTGACCATTCTATTAGTAATTTTTATGGAAATGGGCTCAGTATTGAAAGACTTATCCAGAAGATGGAATTCATGAAAGTTCTCAGGAAGAAGTATAAAGATATTAATATCTTAATGGGAGCCGAGATAGACATAAGAAAGGTCGGCAGATTCGACTACCCGCCGGAGATCATAAAGAAGCTTGATATCGCAATAGCTTCACTGCATTCCAGCTTTGCCAATTCCAGCAGGGAAAATACTTCAAGGGCAGTAAGCGCCCTGGAAAAAGATTATTTTGATTTCCTTGCACATCCCACCGGTTTTGTCTTTGGGAACAGGGCACCGATTTTTATTGATATTGACCGCGTAATAGAAACATGTTCCAAATATGGAAAAGCACTGGAGATAAACAGCTATTATATGCGTATGGACCTTAATGAACAAAATGCACGTAAAGCAAAAGATGCCGGGGTAAAAATAGTGATAAACACTGATTCACACCGTCCCGGGAATATGGATATGATGGAATTGGGTGTAGGTATTGCACGCAGGGCAGGTCTTGAAGCAGAAGATATAATAAATACATCTTCTCTTGATGAATTGGTTTTATGGAAGAATGGCAGGGATAAGTAAGATTAGGCTCCTAATCTTTGTAATATTTAAAAACATTCTCTTTATTAAAATCAGGAATAAACTCATCTTTCCCAGGCCCTAAACCACTATGATCCTGGGTCCATCCGCAATCAAGTCCAAGTTTTTTGGCATATTCGACGATCTCCAGATATTCTCCAGCGCTTACCCTTCTTGATAGTTCAGGATATCTATCTGTCCTGTAAACAGGATGATACTGGGCCATTATGCTTAGATAAGTATTGCCGGATAATCTATTTTTTATGAAATCAAGGGTATCTTTTATGCCGCCGATATTTTCAGGGAGCACCAATAGCCTTATAAGGAGACCCTTTTTTGCTATTCCGTTTTTATCGATTTTAAGATCCCCGACCTGCCGATGCATCTCTAGTATGCTGTCCCTGTTAAACTTCACATAATCCTTTATACCTGAATATTTTTGTGCCATAGAGCTATCACTATATCTAATATCCGGCATATAGACATCGATTATTCCCTCAAGCATCTTTATGGTCCCTGGATGGTCATAACCTCCGGTATTATAGACAAGTGGCAGGTCCAGGCCTGATTTTTTTGCAATTGAAAAAGCCTCGGCTATCTGGGGGACCCATATTGTAGGAGAGACAAGGTTTATATTATGCACCCCTTTTTCCTGAAGGTCTATCATATTGCCTGCAAGTTCTCTGGTAGATATTTCTTCACCTTCAGATTCCTGGCTTATCTGATAGTTCTGGCAATAAACACATCCCATATTACAATTGGAAAAGAAAATAGTTCCGGAACCCCTGCTTCCCGAGATTGGCGGTTCTTCTCCATGATGGACCATTGAAGTAGAGACCACTGGTTTTGTGCCGGAATGGCAAAAACCATCTGGCCCGGAATACCTATCGATGCCACACTTATGAGGACAGAGTGAACAGTTTTTTAATAGTTTATTTATTTTTTTTACCTTATTTTTGAGTTCCATCATTTAGATAAAATGTTACGGCTGCTGCAACCTTAAATCAAGTAAAATTTCATAATAGTTGTATAAAGTGTTATAATTACTTTATATGTTATTAAAAATCTTTACTTATAGGAATTTATTGACAAAAGTTTAATGTTTAAATAAGAAAAAAGTACTTTGCATTATATTTATTAGTTATGAATAAAAAGATCAAATTACTCATCCTTGAAAAATCAGAAAAAGAAATCAAATCCATTTTAAAAGAGCTTAATAGTTATGGATATAGTCCTGAACACAGGCTCATTGGTACATTCGAAGAATTTTCCGGAAGCATTAAAAAGGGTTCCTGGGATGCAGTGATAGCTAACAAGGAACTTAAAAGTCTAAAGGCCGCAGATGCGCTCAAGTTTTTAAAGAGTAAAAACCTGGATATTCCATTCATTATTGTATCCGGGAGATCCAATGAGGAATCATTGATACCTCTTATCAAATCCGGTGCAAATGATTATGTCCGTAAAGATGATATGTTTATGCTGCCGCAAATACTGAACAATGAAATTGAGAATGCCAGGTTGAGAAAAAAACATAAAAAAGCCCTCGGAAAATTGAAAGAAAGTGAAAGGCGGTTTAGGGTCCTGGCAGAAAGCGCTTCTGATATAATCTATATTTACAAATTTAGCCCAAAAAAAGGATATGAGTTTGTAAGTCCATCAGTAGAAAGTAAACTTGGATATCTGGTAAGTGATTTCTATAATGATCCAAAATTTGGATGTAAGATAATATATGAGGATGACCTCAAAATAATAAATCAAATAGAAACAGGAAAGTTTGAATTCGTAAGTCCTGTGGAATTTAGATGCATTGACACTGAGGGCCATATCATCTGGTTTGAGGAAGTAGTGACTCCTTTCTATAATAAACGGGGTGACCTGATGGCAATAGAAGGAATAATGAGGGACATCACCGGAAGAAAAGAAGCTGAGGAGC
Source organism: uncultured Actinomycetota bacterium (assembly GCA_964556035.1). Classification (GTDB taxonomy): domain Bacteria; phylum Actinomycetota; class Humimicrobiia; order Humimicrobiales; family Humimicrobiaceae; genus M55B120. The sequence goes on along the minus strand of CAZKVA010000003.1, from coordinate 4,070 downwards.
AACTCGCATACCTATCCTTCCATGATAGTCTCACCAACCTCTATAATAGGGCATATTTTGAAGAAGAGCTTAAGAGGCTTGATACGAAAAGGCAGCTTCCGTTAAGTGTTATAATCGCAGACATTAATGGCCTAAAACTGATTAATGATGCCTTCGGGCATAAAGAGGGAGACAGATTACTTATAAGCTGTGGGAGGGTCTTAAAAAAATGCTGCAGATCAGAAGATATGGTTGCCAGGTGGGGAGGAGATGAGTTTTCAATGCTGCTCCCAAAGACCAATGAGAAAGATGCCATGGAGGTCCTGGACAGGATAAATAAGACCTGCCTTAAGACCAGCGGGAATAAGATACCTCTCTCAATATCGCTTGGCACCGCTACTAAGATATCCCGGGATGAAGATTTTCAGAGTACTATAAAAAAGGCTGAAGATAGCATGTATCATCACAAACTGATGGAAACTAAAAGCATTATATCCTCAATTATCAATTCGCTCGAACAGACACTTTTTGAAAAAAGCATAATGACAGAGAAGCATTCCAGGGACTTAAAGGAATTGACGATGAAAATAGGAAGAGCTGTCGACCTTTCGGAAGAAAAAACAGACGACCTGAGAGTTCTTACCACTCTGCATGATATTGGAAAGGTAGCGATCCTTGATAATATACTTAATAAAAAAGAAAACCTTACCAAAAGGGAATGGGAGATAATAAAAAGGCATCCTGAGATAGGTTACCGTATTGCGATGTCATCCAATCAGCTTTCCAGCATTGCAGAATATATACTGACTGTTCATGAACATTGGGATGGCAACGGATATCCCCAGGGACTAAAAGGAGAGAAAATACCCTTGCTTTCAAGGATAATAGCCCTTGTGGATGCATATGTGGTGATGAGAGAGGATAGACCGTACAGAAAGGCCAGATCCATAAAAGAAGCTATCGAGGAGATAAAAAGGTGCAGTGGAACTCAGTTCGACCCGAAAATTGTAGATATTTTCCTTAAAATAACAGAAAGAAATTCACAACCTGCCAGGTAATATCCAAATGGTAATAGATTCCACAAATCAAATTCTTGAAGATCATGTAAATCAATTGATCGATAGACTTAAAAAAGTTGATATTGTCATCGGTATTCCCAGTTATAATAATTCCCAGACCATAAAAGGCGTAATAACAAATTATGCCCTTGGACTTAAAAAATATTATCCTGGCTGCAAGTCACTTATCGTAAATTCGGATGGAGGCTCAGGAGACGGCACAGTTGAAATAGTGGATAAATGCCATGTCCCGGCAGAGATTGAAAAAATATCTACCCTTTATAAAGGTACCCCAGGCAAGGGAAGTGCCTTTAAGACAATATTTGAGATCGCCAGGAAACTGGAGGCAAAAGTCTGCGTAGTGTCAGATGCTGATACCAGGAGCATATACCCTGAATGGACCCGCGCCCTGGTAGAGCCAGTATTGGGAAAGGGTTTTGGCTATGTGAATCCTTATTACAGCCGTGACAAGCATGATGGGACGATAACAAACTCACTTGTCTATCCAATGACAAGGATGCTTTATGGACTCCGGATCAGACAGCCGATAGGCGGTGATTTTTCCTTTTCTCATGGATTACTCCAGATCTTTACCAGGAAGACTTACTGGGATAATTATCCTTATATATGTAAATTTGGAGTTGATATATGGATGACCACCACAGCAATAAATGAGGGCTTCAGGGTCTGCCAGGCAGTCCTGGGAGCAAAAATCCATGACGATAAGGATCCTGGCAGACAACTTGCCGATATGTATATACAGGTAGTAGGCACAATGTTTGAATTGATAGGTTATTATGAGTTCAGGTGGGAAAGGATAATGACCAGTGTACAGGGGACTATTTTTGGAGACTACAGATTTTTTGAAATAGAAAAGATAGATGTCGATAGTGAAAAACTACTGGATCAATTTAATGAGGGGTACGGGAAATATAGAAAAGTATGGAAAAGTATTTTCTCAAAAACCACTTTCCATGAGTTTAAAGGATTAGTAGCGGGATCTTCTGATGATGTAGTTCATCTTTCTGTTGAATTGTGGGCAAAAATAGTTTATGAATATGCAAGTGCATATAATTTTATAATTGAGGATGAAAAAGAGTTGCTGCTCAAATCCATGCTGCCATTATATTTTTTAAGGACCGCCTCTTTCGTAAGGGAAGCTGAGCATTTAAATTATGAAATAGCCGATGCTATCGTTGAAGGAGATGCCGGGGTCTTTGAAAGACTTAAAAAGTATTTCAGGAACAGATGGTCCCATTACAAGAATAAAAAAGAACTGATCAGTATAAGTGATAAGATCATTAATTAATTGTTAGACTCAAGTATGATTTCATATTCTTTTAACCTTTTTTCACTTATTATATTTATTACAGTAATAAAAAGTCATATAAATAGGGATATATAGCAATTGAAGCTGAAAAGAAATGAAATAATAGTAATCACAATCCTTACCCTCATATTTATAGGATTGATCACTTATAATCTTATAGTGGTCCAAAGACATAATAGGATAGTGGGTCAAAGATTAGAGAGGCATCAGGTACTTGAAGCCCGGCAGATCGAAAAGATCAAAGCGAGAGAAGCTACTATTGCATATATTGAGCTCAGGAGCTTAATAAAGTCGCAAGAGACAGCAGATATGATAAAATTTGATACATGGTATAAGAAAATAGAGTGTCAGTACCTCGATCAAATAAAAGACATATCTCGTGAATTTGAACAAAAGGTCACAAATATTGAAGATCTAAAGTTCCTGGTGATCAAGAGGGTCAGAGCAGCAGAAGATTTCAAGCAAGAGTTGGCTAATATAGATGACATCCCGGAGTCACTTGATAGTTTATATTTTCTTTTACTGGATTTTCTTGATAATGATATATACACATGGAATGAGGTACTGGGGTATTATTCAGAAGATTTCTCAATTGAAAATCCTTTGATCATCCAGGATCAGGCCATAAATGAGCTCTATTTAAAAAACAGTGACCTATACAGGCAAGTTGAGCAGTTAAGGTTGAAAATATATACTGAATACGGCCTGGAAAGCCTGCTTTAAGACAGGCTCCTTTAGCTTGAAGACATCACCCATATTTCTGTGTCTTTTGGTAGGTCTTTTTCTATAATATTTATAGAATGGCCAACTTCCTTGAAACTATCTGTTCTTTTCGTAAACGAGCTTACCTCATCGACATTAAGTCTGGTATCAACAGATTTATAATGCATAGGTATTGCTACTTTAGGTTTTAGATCATTTATTATATCCAGTGCCTGTGCAGCGTTTATCGTATAAACTCCACCAACAGGGATCATCAGGATATCGATTCCTTGAAGGCCCGTTAACTGCTTATCGTCAGGAATATGTCCGAGATCTCCAAGATGTGCGATCTTTATCCCATCAGTTTCTATAATGTAAATGATATTTTTTCCACGAAGGCGGCCTTCTGCTTCATCATGAAAACTGGGTATACCAAAAAACCTGATATTTTCAATTACTGTTTCTCCCGGGGTATTTATAACTTCAGGGTCGCCCTTAAACAGACTAATATTGGAATGATCATAATGATCATGAGAGCTCGTGACGATATCTGCACTTATATCAGGAAGGGGATCTCTTATCTTTTCATCATAAGGGTCGGTCCCTATTTTTTTGCCCTCACCAGTCGTGATCACAAAAAGTGCATGGCCATAAAAAGTTATATTTATAGAAGCCATTGTCCTCACCTTTCTAAAATATTTCGATTTTCATCTTATAGATTTATTTAACATTTCATCATTTAATATAATTATATAATCCTTAAATTTTAATACAAAGGGATATCTTAGTACACCCAAAATATCCGGAAAAATACTAGATAAAAAATATTATTATTGAATTGGCATAGATGGTAATAAACCAACTCCAGACCAACTCCAAATGTTTGACTTATTGCACTATTTTTATTAATATATGCACTTGTCTAATGATAGACGATTTTATTTTTGGGCCCATAGCTCAGTTGGTTAGAGCAGCGCACTCATAATGCGGAGGTCCCAGGT
>CAZKVA010000002.1:0-31377 GCA_964556035.1 uncultured Actinomycetota bacterium | reverse complement strand
TGGTATGTCTTCATAAATATCTCTCCTGCACTTATTCTATTTACGGGATACACAAATAAAACACAGCCCCTTTTAAAGGCTGCTGCCCGTAATTGGAATTATACAAGAATAAGGATATGTAATGAATAACAAATAATTATTTATTCCAGATCAGAAAAATAATCCTTTAGATTTGAGCTTCTTGAAGGATGCCTTAGCTTTTCAAGTGCTTTATTCTCGATCTGCCTTATTCTTTCCCTGGTGAGCTTAAAATTCCTGCCTACCTCTTCAAGAGTCTTTGGCTGTCCATTCTGAAGTCCATATCTTTGCTTTATTATATTCTTTTCTCTATAATCGAGAGTATCAAGTATTGTTGTGACTTGCCTGCTCAGGCTTGCTTTTGAAGCACTTTTATCTGGACCTTCTATGGTACGGTCCTCAATAAAATTTCCAAATATTTCATCCTGGGCCTCACCATAAGGTTCTTCAAGAGATAATGGTTCCTGGGATATCTCCAATAGTAGCTCAACTTTTTCTATATCTATACCCAATTCTTTAGATATTTCCTTACTATCTGGTTCTCTTCCAAGTTTTTCTCTTAGCTTCCCCTGTGTGGCATACAATTTATATATCTGGGTTATCATATGAACAGGTTTTCTTATCACTCTTGCTTTATCAGCGATAGCTCTGGTGATGCCCTGCCTTATCCACCATGTAGCATAGGTCGAAAACTTAAATCCTCTTTTATGATCAAACTTTTCTGCTGCCCTTATAAGGCCCAGATTTCCTTCCTGCACCAGGTCCAGAAAATTAAGACCTTTTTCCAGATATTTCTTTGCCACACTTATTACAAGCCTCAGATTCGCTTCTATAAGTTTTTTCTTTGCAACTTCATTTCCCTTCTGTATTTTAAGTGCAAGCATTTGTTCTTCTGCCTGGTTTAGAAGCTTTATTTTCCCAATATCTCTTAAATATATTTTAGCGGAATTATTATTTACAAATTCCCTTCTTAAACTAGTTTTTGTAGCCATTCTTTACCCCATCTTTCAAGAAATAAACTATACGGTTTACAAATAAGCTTACTGTCAAATATAAATTACTACTATTACTATATACACTATCGATATAGTAATGTATGTTTTATTAAATATCTCATACTTCTTTTCAATTGTCAAACTTTTTAAAAAGTATTTTTATAGGATATTTATTGATGGTATTTGAATATTATGCTGTTATCTTGAGTAGAAAAATAGTTTTGTCTAAGATTATGCTGCCCCTAAGCTCTGAGACTGGCATTAAAGTTTTTTCTGAGATTTTCTATTATTCTATTTGTAATTATTTCTACTTCGCTGTCCTTAAGCGTCCTGTTTTCTCCCCTGAAGCTAAGAGAATAAGCAAGGCTTTTCTTGCCCTGCTCTACCTGCTTGCCTCTATAAATATCAAATAGACTTATATGCCTTAAAATATCTGTACCGGTTTTTCTTATAATTTCTACTATATCTTTATTTTTTATTTTCTCATCTATGACAATAGCAAGGTCTATCTCTATTGATGGGAAAACTGATATAGGTTTGTATTCTTTTAGACCCTTTATGTTCGCATTAAAAAAATCCAGATCTATTTCTGCATAAAAAACATCCTGGTCTATTTCTATATTTTCTAGAATCGAAGGATTGATCTTTCCAAGTATACCCATATGTTTTCCTCCTATTAGCAGATCACCGCTGACCTTTGGATGAAAAAAAACATATTCTTTATCAGATATATCTATTTTTGGATCAATATAGAATTTGGACGTGATACTTTCAAGCATGCCCTTGAGATCAAAGAAGTCGAATCCCCTCTCATCCTCATTCCATCCTTTAGTGGCTGCTTTACCGGTAAGTAGTATACCCAGCTTTAATATTTCTTCAGGTAGTTCGCTTGTCTTTTTTTCAATAAACACTTTAGATATTTCAAAAATCGAAATATCCCTGGTATTCCTATTAATATTATTCTTTGCAGTATTAATAAGTGAAGGTAAAAGCATCGTCCGCATTATCTTGAAATCTTCATTTATAGGATTTATGATCTCAACATAGTCTTTAAAATCTTTTTCCTTATCAAGACCAAGACTGGAGAAATCATCCATGCTTATAAATGAATAGTTTATTACTTCATTTGAGGAGGTATTAGCCAATAGTTGTCTTATGCTTTTAATAGTTGACTGTGCTTTACTGTATTTGCCCCGGTTTTTACTTAGAATAGTCGGTTGTGAATTAATATTATCATACCCGAATATCCTTGCGATCTCTTCAATGAGGTCGATCTCCCTCTCAAGATCTTCAAACCTGAATGAAGGCACAATGGCATCAATTTTATTCTTATTTATACTGTTTTTTATTTCTAATGAATTAAGTATCTCCGAGATCTTTTTGATATCAATATCTTGCCCGAGGATCTGTTTGACCTTGTCTGGTCTTAACTCTATTTTTCTTTCCCTTGATGTTTTATTGTAGTTATCATATATTCCGGGACTATTACTACAACCTGTAATATTCTCGAAAAGCTGGTAAAATCTCTCAAGTGCAAATACAGTGAGCTCAGGATCGATTTTTTTCTCAAATCTGTTTGAAGCCTCGGATCTTAAACCTGTTTTTTTAGAAGTAAGCATTATTGAAGGTCCTGAGAAATTAGCAGATTCGAGTAGGACATTTTTTGTATCCGGATTTATTTCCGTTTCTTTTCCTCCCATAATACCTGCAAGAGCCACCGCTTTCTTCTCGTCTGCTATCAGGAGCGCGTCATGGTCCAACTTCCTTATAGTATCATCGATCGTCCTTATTTCCTCACCTGGATCAGCCTCCCTTACTATTATCTTTGGTGAATGTAAAAGATCTATGTCAAATGCATGCATGGGTTGGCCGGTCTCGACCATTATATAATTTGTGAGGTCAACGATCAGGTCAATGGACCGTATGCCACAGAGGATAAGCCTGTTCTTCAGCCATCCTGGTGACTGCATTGATGGTATATCTCTAAATATCATTGCTGAATATCTCGGACAAAGCATGTGATCCTCGATCTGTATTTCGAGATCAGGATCAAGATTTATTTTACCGTCTGTATTAAATCCAGGGATGATCAGCTTGTGCCCGGTTACGGCACTTATTTCCCTGGCAATTCCTATAATACTCAGGCAGTCAGGCCGGTTTGGTGTTATTTCAAGCTCATACACGACATCATCAAGACCTGCAATCTTTGCATAACTTTCCCCCAATGGATAAGTACCATCCAATATCATAATACCGTCTGATTCAGAAGACAGGCCGAGTTCAGCCTCGGAACACATCATTCCTTCTGAATATTCACCCCTGATCTTGCTTCTTTTTATTGTTATAGGGCCGACTTTTGCCCCTATTAGAGCTACAGCTACCCTGTCATTTTTTTTAAAATTATTTGCTCCGCATACAATACTAAGCTCTTCCTTGCCTGTGCTTACACGACAAAGTGATAATTTATCGGCATTGGGATGCTGAGAAAAACTTATTATTTTTCCAATAACAATATTTTCAAATTTAGAACCAAAATACTCAATTTTTTCAACTTCAGTACCAGTCATAGTCAATATTTCTGCTACTTCTGAAGCATCCAGATCATCTGTATCCAGAAATTCTTTGATCCAATTAAGGGTTACTTTCAATATCCAGTATTCCTTTCTATTTGAATTATATTCACCAGTATTAAAATTGCGGATTACTTCAATGAATATAGAATATTAATATGCATTTAAAACTGTCTGAGAAAACGCAGGTCATTTTCAAAAAACAATCTCAGGTCATTTATCCCGTATTTTAGTATTGAGATCCTTTCAACTCCCATCCCAAAGGCAAAACCGGTAAATTTCTCAGGATCATATTTTACAAAATTGTATAATTTTGGATCTACGATCCCGGCTCCCAGTATTTCCAACCAGCCAGTACCCGAACAGACCCTGCATCCTTTTCCATCACAAATATTGCAGGATACATCTACCTCTGCACTTGGTTCTGTAAAAGGAAAATAATGAGGCCTGAACCTTACCCTCCTGTCCTTTCCGAACATTTCTCTTACGAATGTCTCAAGGGTCCATTTAAGATTGCCAAAATTAATATTTTCATCCACTACCAGTCCCTCGACTTGTGTAAACATGGGGGTGTGGGAAATGTCATAATCTTTTCTATATACTCTTCCTGGCACTATTATGGCTATCGGTGGCTCATTTTCCTCCATATACCTGATCTGGACAGGAGAAGTCTGGGTCCTGAGCAATACATGATCACTTACGAACATAGTGTCATGGAGTGATCTTGCCGGATGGTCCTCAGGAGTATTTAATGCTTCAAAATTATAGTAATCTGTCTCTATCTCCGGACCTTCCGCTATTTCAAATCCCATCCCAGTGAATATTTCCTCAATGTCCTCAACGACTTGTGAGAGAATATTTTTAGTACCGGAAGATATTAGTCTGCCGGGAAGAGAAAGGTCAGCCGACTCTTTTCGCATCTCCCTGTCAACCTCGGCGGCCTTAAGAATTTTTTCTTTTTCTTCCAGTGACCCTTCAATGTTTTGCCTCAGTAGATTTGTGTTTTTACCTACAACAGGCTTTAACTCATTAGGCAATGTCCCAATACTCTTTTGCATTGTAGACAAATAACTTTTTTTCCCTAGATATTTTGTTCTTATATTTTCCAGCAAGCTAAAGCTATCTGCTTTAGCTAGATCTGATTTAAAACTCTCCAGTTCAGCTGATATGTTTTTTTCAAGTTCATCTATTTTTATATTACTCTGCTCCATATTAGCTTTAAACTAATTCTTTTTTTGCAACCTCAGTAAGCTGCTTGAAAGCATCTGGGTCGCTTACTGCTATTTCTGATAACATTTTCCTGTTTATTTCAACACTTGCTTTTTTGAGCCCATTTATAAATTCATTATAAGAAAGCCCATTGATCCTTGCTGCGGCATTTATCCTTGTTATCCAGAGTCTTCTAAAATTTCTTTTATTATTTTTTCTATCTCTATATGCATAGCTTAATGATTTTAAAAGCTGTTGTTTTGCAGATTTAAATGTCCTGCTCCTGGAACCACGGTATCCACGAGCTTCTTTCAATACTTTTTTATGACGTTTATTTTTTATTATTCCTCTTTTTACTCTAGTCATTCCTGATCATACCTTTCTATTATTTTCCCAGAAGTCTTTTAACTTTTTTAGTGTCTGCAGTCGAGACTACGATATTATTCCCAAGTCTTCTTTTTTGTTTTGCACTCTTTTTTGTAAGAATATGATTGGTAAAAGCTTTTTCTCTTACAATCTTACCGCTTCCGGTAAGCTTAAACCTTTTAGAAGCTCCTTTATGAGTCTTTATTTTTGGCATTACTATACATCCTTCCTTAGCAGATTTTTATATTTTTTATTAAGTTTTATTCCTAAATATTTTACTTGATCAAACCGGGGCAAGTACCATTAGCATATTATAGCCATCCAGTTTTGGCCTTAACTCCACAACAGCAATTTCCTTTAAATTCTCAATTAAACCATCAAGGATATCCATAGCGATCTGTTTGTGTACGATCTCGCGCCCCCTGAACATTACCGTGACCTTGACCTTATTTCCATTTTTTAAGAATTTTTCCATCTGTCGTCTCTTTGTATTCAAGTCATTCTTATCGATCTTCGGCCTCAGCTTTATTTCTTTTACTACTATATGGGACTGTTTTTTCTTTTTTAGTTTTTCAGAGATCTCTAACTGGTATTTATATTTTCCAAAATCCATGATCTTGCAAACCGGAGGTTTGCTGTTTGGGGATATCTCCACCAGGTCCAATCCTCTCTCGTCTGAGATCTCCAGTGCTTGCCTTGTCGATACAATACCAACCTGATTGCCATCCTCGTCAATAAGCCTCACTTCAGGCACTCTTATATTATTGTTTACCCGAGTTCTTTTGTCGTTAATGAATCCTTCACCTCCATCTTTTTTAAAAAAAAATAGGTAGACTTAATCATCTACCTATTATTAATATATATAACCAGATCAGCAAACCGTTTAGTCAGCCGCTATCTGGTGAGAAATAGATGATTCCTACTTATTTGTCTTCAACTTTTTATCACAATTTTACCAACTATTGTAAATTATACTAGTATTGGCCTTATTTGTCTATACTTCAAAAATCAATATTTGATTTTCCGGTTATTTACAATATCTTTAAAAGTCTTTAAAAAATCAGTAATTTTAATTTCCCTGATCTCTCCGCCGATTTTTTTTCTTATAGTAATAGTACCAGATTCTTCTTCTTTTTCCCCTATTATTACCATATAGGGTATCTTGCTCAGCTCGGCCTGCCGGATCTTTTTATTAAGGGATTCTACCCTTCTATCAATAATTACCCGACATCCTGCTTTTTTAATTTCCCTGTATGTTTTGTCTGAATATTTATCGTATTTTTCAGATATTGGAAGTATTATTATCTGTTCAGGAGCCAGCCAGGGCGGCAGGTTCCCGCTATAATTTTCAAGAAGTATTCCCATAAATCTTTCTATACTTCCAAGCACGGTACGGTGTATCATCACGGGTCTGTGTTTTTCATTGTCTTCGCCTACATATTGAATATCAAATTTTTCAGGCATGGCAAAATCCAGCTGGATCGTTGCACACTGCCAGGTCCTGTCAAGACAATCCCTTATATGAAAATCTATTTTGGGTCCATAAAATGCTCCATCACCTTCATTTATCCTATAGTCAATGTTTTTTCCTTCGATGATGGTTTTTAAGATTCCTTCAGCTTTATCCCACATCTTGACAGATCCAATGCTTTTATCAGGCCTTGTAGAGAGTTCGACATGATATTTCTCAAAACCGAATACTTTATACATCCTGTCTATAAGGTCTATTATATTGCCTACCTGTTCAAACAACTGTTCTTCGGTACAGAATATATGCGCATCATCCTGAGTGAAGTTCCTTACCCTGAAAAGTCCATGCAGGACTCCTGATTTTTCATGTCTGTGCACCAGGCCAAGCTCAACATACTTTAATGGGAGTTCCCTGTATGAATGCTGGCTATTCTTATATATCAAAATATTACCGGGACAGTTCATCGGTTTGACTGCATACTCATTTTCATCTATCTCTACAAAATACATGTTTTCAGCATAATTGTCCCAGTGTCCTGAAGTCTTCCAAAGACTACTAGAGAGTATCATCGGACTGCTGACCTCAAGATAACCTTCTTTCAGGTGCTCTTCTCTCCAATACTTGAGGATGCTGTTTCTTATTACCATACCCCTGGGATGAAAGAATGGGAAACCAGGCGCTTCATCATGAAAACTAAAAAGGTCAAGCTCCTTACCGATTTTTCTGTGGTCACTTTGTTTTGCTCTTTCAATCCTTTCAAGATGATTTTTTAAATCTTCTTTGCTAAAAAAAGATGTTCCATAGATCCTTACAAGCATCTGATTTTTTTCATCACCTCTCCAGTATGCTCCTGCGATACTTAGAAGCTTAAATGCTTCTATCCTGGATGTAGAAGGAATATGCGGACCGGTACAGAGATCTATAAAATCACCTGTGCGGTAAATACTTACATTCTTATCGGGTATCTCGGAAATAAGCTCCAGTTTAAAAGGATTATCTTTAAATATCTCTTTTGCCTTTTCCTTACTGACCTCTTCTCTCAAAAAAGCATGATTTCCGCCTATCATCTTTTTCATCTGCTTTTCAATAGATGGAAGATCATCGGGACTTATGTTACCCTCCAATTCAAAATCATAATAAAAACCATTCTTTATGGAGGGGCCTATTGCAAAAATAGCTTCAGGATATACCTTTTTTATCGCTGCAGCCATAAGATGGGCCGTACTGTGATTTATCATATCGAGTGATTTCTCATCTGGTCCAGGGTTTATGAGATTTATCTGTGTATTCTTATCCAGGATAAAACTCATATCTACCATGATACTCTGTCCAGTACCTTTTTTACTGCTTGATATCTCGGCAGCAATGGCTCTTTTTGCAGATTTTTTATCAATGAATCCTGCAGCTTCAATAATAGAGGTACCTTTTTGAACTTCTATTTCTCCAAGATCATCAAATTTTATTTTTATCATGTCTTTTTCAAATAGCATGACTCCAAAAGCCTATCCAAGAAATTAGTTATAAAAAAATAATGGAGCGGAAGACGGGATTCGGACCCGCGACCCCCACCTTGGCAAGGTGATGCTCTACCAGCTGAGCTACTTCCGCCCGATTTAGTAATTTATCATATTACCATTTTTTTTTTGCAAAACAAATATTAACTACTTATTTTTTAAAAGTCAATTATTCTGCAGAACCTTTATTAAGATGTTCTTTAATTCTACTCAATCCAATACTATTGACCGGCTATTTCTTCAAATAATTGTTTTGTCTCTTCTTCATAATGAACAACGGCACTGGCCTTTCCTACCATCTGGCTATATGAAGGAACTCCCCTTATACTCATATCGTTTGGATCTATATTCCCCAGTACCGGAAGTAGTTTTAATATATCCATAAAATCAAGATCAGTCCAGGTATATTTAAGAAGGAAATTACCAAAAGCCGGAAGTGCAATTATTTTCTCAAGCGTAGTCTTCTGCTCATAAAGGGCCTTTATGATCTTTGCTGCTTCCCGTTCTCTTGCCCATGCTCCCCCGGAAGTGGTTCCATCCCCGCTCCGATGTCTGTTTCTGGAGAGTGCCAGAGCTTGTTCGCCATTGAGATGGTGAACACCTTTACTCAAATAACATCCCGAAAAACCATCGGCCATATCTTCATTTACTTCCACCGTAATACCGCCCATAAAGTCTATCAGCGGGATAAAACCATCAAAATCTGTAATGATATAATTATCGATCTCGAGACCTGAAAAATTCTCAAAAGTCTCGACTGCAAGTTCGGGTCCACCCATTGCATATGCGCCATTTATCTTGCCATCATTATGCCCTTCTATGGGTACCCACAAATCCCTTGGTATTGTGACAATGGTTGATTCATTAGTTTCAAGGTTTATATGCAATATCATATTAATATCTGATCTTGCACTGCTTCTCCCCCAGTCTCTTCCCAATCCGCTGTCGACTCCAAGTACTAATATATTTATCGAGGGACTGCCGTCTTCTTCTCTGGTCTGTGGAATACCGCTTTCAAAAGAAAAAGTCGACAAAAAATCGGTAAAAGTATCCTGCGCGGGCCCAATATCTATTCCGCTGCCCATGTATTTCATTATATAAACATGATCACCATCCGATAAATATGTCAGCATATCTATTTCGTCAGCATAGTTTTCATCTTCAGTTTCCTGGTCATCACCATCATCATCTTTGTCACTATTTTTTGAAAATCCACTTTTATATAAATACCCTGTGATCTCTGCATCAAATTGATCGATCTTTATATTTTTATTCAAAATGGGTTCTCCACCGATCGGGGCCTCCACGGATAATGCCATATATCCTTCAACTATCCCTTCTGGTTCATCTGTAGATTTAAAGCTGTCCATTTTTTCCACTATTATCATCATAGTCTCTGCAGAAGAAGAGTCCACTCCGGTATTTGTTAAAACTATCCTACTTCCGCCAGCACCTTCTTCAAGCGTCCATCCTTCGGGACAGATAAAACCATAATTAGTAAATTCCCCTGAAGTGCTTGTATAATAATTTTCTATCTCCACGACTTCTTCTATTGCGTCTTCAGTCTCATCACTATTTTCTTCCGGAATAGTCTCATCAGATTTGTCCTCAGTAGCTTCCAGGTCATTTTCTTTATCAGCCTGCGATCCAGATGCTATATCAGCATCATCACTACCCCTTAAGGTATAAAAAATGCTTACTGTTATTGCCCCGGCTACTATAAGGATAAGCAGGTATAGAAGGTATTTCTTTATTTTCATCTTTCTCCCGTTTTTCTTGCAGTAAATTACATATATTACTACCTTAGCTAATTAGTATATTTTAAAAGAATTTCTTTTTTTATCAATTACTATCTTGTTTAATTATTTTGATTCAGAAATTTTATAATTTCGGCCAATATGAACTAATATAATTTTATAGCACCGTGGTTTTATGGATGGTTTTCCAATACATGATGAGCCTGTTAATAGAATCGGATATTTTACTATTATGGACCGTGATGAAAAAAACAGTCCTTTGTATAAAAGGGAGTCTTGACAGTACAATAAATGGACACCTTTGACTTCATCCAGGATTCTTAATCTCAAGCACAGACACTGATTCATTACTATATCATTAGACTTTTAACCCACTATTGGTTCAGACAGAAACATTGATTTTATTTATATCGGTTATTTTTACTTTGAATCATCAAGTACTTCGGCTAATTCAATACTGTTCCCCAGCACCCTGACCCATATTGTCTGGCGCCCGAATTCTTTGGCCTCTTCTTTAGTCTCAAAATATATGTCTATCCTGTTTCCCTTTATCTTGCCTCCGGTATCCTCAGCAACAAAAAGACCTGTATCCTTTATCTCGATCCGCGTTCCAAGAGGGATGATCTTTGGGTCAACAGATACCATGCCTTTCTTGATCTCTTTACCGGTAGCGGTTATATTATTTGTCCCCTGAAGAGGATCGTTAGCACTATAACCTGTTGCAACAAAATAAAACCACTCAGTCTCTTTTTCGATTTCCTTTACATTAGTAATATAGACTGGTTTTTTTTCTACCACTATTTCAGTCTCTGTTTTTACAAGAAATGAATCCATGTGGTCATTCTGAGTAAGTACAACAATTACTGCAAGAAAGATCAAAACTGAGACGAGGACCCAGAATAATATATTGATGACTATATTATATCTATTTGTCATTTTTACCTTTTTTTAAGTTATAAATCATAAAATTTTAATAAATTTGTTAATACTTTTTTTAAAAGTACTAACCAAGTTTAAGCATTATAGAGATATTTTCAAAAATATCAATAAAAAAATTATTTAAATTATAGGATAATTATTGATTTTTAAACAATTAATAATGGTTTTAACTTGAATTTATTATATATACTATTGCTGGAATATTTTATAAGCTAATTCCACACTTTCTAGGTGTAAATGATGATATAAATATATTATTTATATCATCTACTTTTTTCTCTTAAGACTTTTTTTAGCTTTTCCAAAACTAATACCCCTGTTTGCATTTAGTGAGAATATGATTTAACAGTACTTGCCCAGACTCTAAATGTGACCCATCAATTTATCTGCAAGATCTACTGCAGATGCAGAATCAGGAGCATAACCATCAGCACCTATGGAGTCTGCATATTCCTGGGTAAGCGGTGCACCTCCTACCATAACTTTGGTACCGGCAGTTTCAGGGTCAGCCTTTAGGGCATCGATTATATCTTTCATGCCTGGCATAGTGGTAGTAAGCAAAGCAGATAATCCTACTACTTTTATTTTGTTTTTTTTGATTGTTTCTATATACTTTTCAGCAGGAATATCAACACCAAGATCCACTACATCATATCCTCCGCCTTCAAGCATCATGCCAACCAGGTTCTTTCCGATATCATGCAGGTCTCCCTGTACTGTGCCGATTGCGATACTGCCTTTCCCTTCTTCACCTGTCTCTGACAATAGTGGCTTTATTATATCCATGGCAGCATGCATGGCCCTTGCTGCTATTAACACTTCAGGGATATACATCTCATTAGCCTTAAACTTCTTACCTACTACATTCATACCTGGCATGAGGCCATTATTTAAGATCTCAGTGGCAGATACACCATCTGCTACAAGTTTTTCTGCTATTTCCTTAGAAGCTATATTATCTCCTCTAACTATAGAATTAGCCAGATCCTGGTATTTTGCCATTTTAGATTTCCTTTCTTTTGGATTTATTTTAAATAATAGTTAAATTTAAATTGCTAAAAATATTGGTAAATTAATATGTTTTTCTTTAGTGAATCCTTTCTAAAAGAAGGTCTTTAAAACGGTCAAGTGAAATTTCATAGGGTTGGATCTGGATACCCATCCAGTCTGAAAATTCAAGAATTTTTTCAGGATGGGTTTCACTATATTTATCCCAGAATCCAATACCATCCAGGAGAATTGCCCCACCGCTATGCTGGGGGAAATTTTCATTAGCCATGGCATTATCCCAATCCTGAAAAACAGAATGTCTATATAGCAACCATCCCGGGGTAAGCCACCATACCCTTTTACCATCAGACACCTCAAGTGCTATTTTATCTCTTTGTTTTTGACTGGCCAACATGTCTAGGCAGTGGCTCGCATTTATTCTTTGGATCTCCTTACCCTGGCTTTTAATTATTTTATCTATAGATTTATTAGGCTCTCTAATATTTATATAGCAATATTTTCCACCATAAACTACTATTATTTTATTGGAGTATTTTTTGGCAAGATTTATTTTTTCAATAAGTTGTTTCTCTAACTCTACTGGGGCTTCATGTCTTCCTGGTTTTGTAAATAGAACTTTTTTTGCATCCAAAAAATCATTCTTTTTTAGATAATTTAGTTCTGGAGAAAGTGTCCCACAGGCTACAATTGTATAATCTTTAAAAGATTTCTTTTTCATTTATTTTTAATAAAACCTTTCATTATTACAGACATTAAACTTGATTTTTACTTTATTTGATTCCTCCTTCTAATTCTCTTAATACTTGAAATAATTTATCGTTAGCTTTCTGTATCTCTTGCGCTGCTTCTAATGCATTGTTATAAATCAATTTACCTTTAAAGTTACTAGATTTCTCAACCAATTTACCAAATTTCTCAGTATACTTTTTGTTATTATCGACCCAAGAACTTAAGAGTACTTTAAACCTTCCCATTTCATCAGTAGGGAACCTATTGAGAATATCTTCAACCATTGTCCGGATTGTATTTTCAGGGACTGCACCCAGGAGTTCATCTATCTTATCTCCACCGTTGAAGAACATCTGCATTGGTATACTCATAATCTGATATCTGCCTGCTGTCTGTTGGTTTTGATCTACGTCCATCTTGCAGAATTTAAACTTTCCCTCATACTCCTCTGAAAGTTTATCATATATAGGTGAAACCATCCTGCAAGGGCCGCACCATGGTGCCCAGAAATCAATCTCCGTTGGGAGGTTGGACCCAAGAACCTCCTCTTCAAAATTTTGATCAGTAACTTCTATTACTTTGCTCATAATGCCTCCTTATAATCATGTTTGTGTTGTAAAAAAGTATTATACCTTTACGAAATTTAGGATTCTGCGCTTCTCAAGATCCTTATTATCTTTGGTAAGTGTCTCCATAGTTTCCTTTACTAAGCGAAATTTTGCATTCTTTATCTCATTTTCACTTTTATCCTTCATCAAGTTTGACCAGAGTGAAATAGAAAGGAATGCTGATGGTTTCATTATTCTATAAATTTCATTTAAGAGCCTTCTTCTATCATCTTTATAGGGGAAATAGAATAAATGAAAAACATCAAACAAAAGAACCACATCTACAAAATCATTGGTTAATTCGATTTCTATCCCGTCCATCATCACCATCTTTTCTATATTTCTTAAGTTCTGTGAAACTGCTTTTTGCATCAGCTTATCCAATATTTCTTTGTCCTTATCTAAGGCATATACTATACCCCGCACGCCGACTATTTTAGCTGCCGGTATCGCATATGTCCCATAACCGCAACCAAAATCCAATAGGGTCTGACCTCTTTTTATCCCCACCTGTCTCAATACTTTAAGAATTTGTGATTCAGTTTCCATTACCTTTCTCTTGTATATACTTAAAAGCGGACATTGCAGCAGTAACACCATCACCGACTGCAGAAGCGATCTGGCGGGCTGAGTTTCTGCGGATATCACCTGCAGCAAAAATACTGGCAGCTGAGGTAGCCATTGTCTGGTCGGTGATGATATAACCTTCATTATCAAGTTCAAGTATGTTAGAGAAGCTTATGCTATAGGGTTTGAGCCCCACAGCTATAAAGACGCCATCCACTTTTAAGTTGGACCTTTGACCTGTTTTAACATTATATAATGCTAAACCACTTAGCATTTTATCTCCCAAAACCTCATCCACTACCGTATCCCATATGAATTCTAATTTTGGATGGGTAAGGGCTCGCTTTTGAAGCAATTTTCCTGCCCGAAGCTGGTCTCTTCTATGTATTAAATAGACCTTATTTGCATGTTGAGTTAACTCAAGGGCATCTGTAATAGCAGTGTCGCCACCACCTACTACAGCTACATTTTTTCCACGAAAAAATAAACCATCACAAGTTGCGCAATAAGAGACACCATATCCGGATAACCTTTTCTCACCATCGACATTCAATTTGCGGTACTCGGAGCCAGCAGCAATAATAATTGACTTAGTTTGAATGCTGCCTTCGGTGGTATAGACTGTATAAATGTTTTCAGACTTGGCTTCAGTTACCTCGGTAGTAAGAGTCTCAAGGTTATATCTAATTGCCTGCTGATACATAGAATCGCCCAGCTCTGCTCCCGAAATACCTTCAGGAAAACCTGGATAGTTTTCCACTAGCCTAGCATTTATTATCTGCCCCCCAAAAACGCCTCGTTCCAGCAATATGCTCTTGAGACCTGCTCTTCCTGTGTATAGACCTGCTGTAAGCCCTGCAGGCCCACCACCAATAATTACCACATCATAAAAATCCATAATACTTACGGCTGCTTTCAGCCAAACCCCTTTACACCTACTTTTTATTGCTTAACTTAAAACCTTTTTCAATATTTCCCTGCTAACTGTTACCACTTTAATAACAAACTGATGTATTTTTACTAGCTACTATTATTGTAAATCTGTACTTCTACTTTTAGCTGTAATTTTTAAACTATTTAGTTATTCCTTATTTTTTAAAATCAGTATATAACTATTTAATCTTTAATATGCTATTAAGTTAGGCAAGTCAATCTTTTTTACCCTTCTTACCACACTCTGGGCAATAACCTTCAAGGCATAACTCTGCTTTGGTTACATTAAATCTGTGTTTTTTCTGAACTGACTCGATCATTTTTTTTAATTGGGGATTTTGAAACTTAATGATTTTGCTACATTTCCTGCATACAAAGTAATAGTTCTCTTGTGATTTTTTAATCTCATAATAACGCCGGTCCATACCCAGGTTTATTTGGTTAATCAGACCCAGTTCATTAAACAGGTTAAGACTGCGATAAACAGTTGCCGGACAAATAGATTCATCTTTTTTACTGGCTCTTTGGTAAAGCTCCTTAGCATCTATATGATCTTCTGCATTATTTAATAGTTCTAAAAGCAGACACCGCTGACTTGTTAATGGATGATTTTGTAATAAATTTTTATTGCTATTGAGTCTCATTCTAAGCTATGCTATATAGTTTTTATTGTTTTGTCAAGAGGGCTTTCAGATACTTGTTGTTATTCTGCGATATTGTCACTTCTTAAAAAAATTATTTATACATAAAAAATTACATATAGAATTACATATAGAAAGATTTACCATGATTTGATATGAGAATACATTCCAGGCGGCAGGCCCTTGCGTCCTTTAAGGGTCTGCCTTATATTATTGTACTATACAACAGGAGTAATTAAGAGTACTGAATAGCATATTCAAGATTCTTTTTTCCTTTCCAATAATTACCCTATTGCCAAAAGAATATCCGAAAGCTTATTGCAAAGCGAACATTTGTTCGGTATAATTACATAAACTTAAAATCCTTTTACAATAGGTGCGACTCATCATGATCATTGGAATATTAATTTTATAAAATATTAGGAGCCTGTCCGAGAACTGGACTCAGGCTACGAAAGGATCTTTGTGACCTTTTTTTCTCATCTTCACGTCCATAGCGAATACAGCCTGATGGAATCGACCATAAGGATAGACGACCTTTTGCAGGCTGCTTCCAGATTCAATATGGGATCTGTCGCACTTACTGATAAATACATAATGAGCGGAGCAATAGAATTCTACAGGAAGGCCGTATCCAGGAATATAAAGCCCATTATCGGTTGCGAGATAGGCCTGGCTGCAGGCGGCCGGATATTTCACCTGGTGCTGCTGGCAAAGGATGAATGCGGATATGAGAATCTTTGCCGGATTGTAAGCAGGTCCCATCTGGAGAAAAACACTTTTCCGGTCCCTGCCGTAGAAGAGCAGTATCTTAGAAAAAGATCCGGGGGACTCATCGGATTAAGTGCCTGCACCAGCGGAGAAGTCTCTTTCCTTGTGGGTAAAGGATACGAAAAGGAGGCAAGAAAAAAGGTGGTTGACTATCTCAAGATATTTGGGGGTGATTTTTATATAGAAATACAGAGATACCCATCATACAGAATACCTCCATCCTATTCTTCGCTTTCAGAAATACTAATAGGATTTGCCCTTAAAAATAATTTTCCTCTGGTAGCCACTAATAATGTCCATTATATAAAGACGGATGATTTTACTGCATACCAGTATCTTTACAAAATAAGATCAATGAGCTCAAAAAGTGATCCCGTGACAAGGCCCATCACAAATAGTGAACACTACTTTAAATCATCTCTTGAAATGGAAAGGCTTTTTAACGATATCCCACAGGCAGTCGTCAATACCCGCATCATTTCAGATAAATGCAATCTGGCATTGGAGCTGGGTAAAACTATCTTTCCCCGTTTTAACCTTCCCGGGGCAGAGACCGGCAGCAGTTATTTAAAAAAACTTTGCCTGGAAGGACTTCAGTGGAGATATGGCAATTCCCCTCCCCTACAGTCATGCAGGAGGCTGGAAAAGGAGCTGTCCATGATAAAAAAGACCGGCTTTGACGGCTATTTTTTAATAGTAGCCGATATGGTAAGTTTTGCGCACAAAAAGAAGATCCCTATCTGCGGAAAAGGGTCAGCGGCAGGAAGTCTTGTCTCATATCTGCTGGGAATATCAAATATTGACCCTGTGAAGCATGACCTTTATTTTGAAAGATTCCTGAACCAGGAAAGAAAAGAACCTCCTGATATCGATATAGACATCTGTAGCAAAAGAAGAAATGAAATATTGGAGTACCTTTTATTAAAATACGGGCGGGACAGTATTTCCAGGGTATGTACATTCTCCACCCTCAGGCCCAGATCAGCACTGCGGGAGGCCGGGCGGATACTGAGCCTGGGAAAGGATGATACCGACCAGATCATTAAAACAGCCAGGAGATCTAATGATTTTCCATACCGGAGAGGACATCATCCTGCCGGCAGGGCCCTGTCATCCATTGCAACAAAAAATCGATTATACCTTAAGGCGTTTTCTATTGCCGGAAAAATTGAAAATTACACAAGGCATTTTTCCATGCATCCTTCAGCATTTATAATCTCAGACAAGTCTCTGGCGGGAAAAGTCCCTCTGACTCTTTCTGAGACCGGAGAGGTAATGAGCCAGTATGATATGGCTGGCATAAAGGACCTGGGGCTTCTAAAAATAGACCTTATTGGCTCCCTCAGTCTCAGCCTGATAAGCGATGTATCCTCCATCCTGAAAAGGGAAAGAGGCATTGATCTTGATATATCTGATACAGGACGCGATGACCCAAAGGTATTTGACATTATAATGAATGGGAATACCCTTGGTATATTCCAGCTGGAAAGTTCCGGAATAAGGGCTCTGGCAAAAAAAATAAAGCCTTCCTCTATTGATGATATAACCCTGCTCATCTCACTTTACCGTCCAGGCCCCCAGCAATCAGGAATGGTCAAAAACTTCATAGAAAGAAAGTTTGGAAGAGAAAAAACTATATACCTCCACAGGGATCTTGAGCCTATACTCAGCGATACTTATGGTGTCATCCTCTACCAGGAGCAGATCATGAAGATAGCGTTAAAATTTGCAGGTTATTCTCTAAACGAGGCAGACACTTTAAGGAAAGCTATTACAAGATTATCTTCTTTGGAGATGGAAAAACAAAGATCGAGATTTTTAAGCGGATCACTTAAAAGAGGTTATTCAATTGACACATCTACATCAATATTCGAACTGATATCCAAATTTGCAAGTTATGGCTTTGTGAAGGCCCATGCAGCTGCATACAGCGAGATCTCTTACAGGATCTCTTATATTAAAGTTTATTTTCCAGCCGAGCTAATAGCTTCGATACTGACCAATAACTCAGGATATTATGGACAGGGACAGTATATAGAAGAGGCCCGGAGGCTGGGTCTCGATATAAGGCTTCCTGATATAAACAGGAGCCAGGAATGTTTTACTGTAGAAGATGAGGGAAAATCCATAAGAGTACCGCTGATATCAATAAAGGAACTTGGTCCTGCAGTTTCAAGAGCCATCATCGCTGATAGATCGGAAAATGGGCCCTTCAGGGATTTTTTTGATTTTCATTACAGAACTGCCAGGAGCTGCAGACTTACCAAAAATGCTGTAGAAAACCTGATAAAAATAGGAGCATTTGACTATACAGGGCTTAAGCGCAGACATCTTCTTACTGTTTTTTATTATCTTAGGACAAGTAAAAATCTCACAGTGGAACAGGCAAGGCTTACCTTATACCCACACTCAAAGCTTTCCCTTGCTGGCCGGCAGGGCTTCACCTTTGAAGATAAGCTTAAGATAGAAACTATAATGCTCGGGTTTTGTGTGGGTGCTTTCCCACTGGATTATTTCAAAAATGAACTTAAAAGTTTTAAAATAATACCAAGCAGACTGTTTCTAAAAATTATAAATGCTGCGGGGCCTGCGTTTTCAGGAAATATCTTTACTGCAGGAATTATTATAAACAGAAGAATAGAAAAAACCAGGGACGGTAAAAGCATGCTTTTCTGTACTATTGAAGACAGGGACGGTATGTTTGAATCAGTATTCTTTCCAGGGCCTTATCTGGAGAATTCAAATATACTGACAAACAGGACCATTGTCGTAATTGCAGGAAGATTACATTATAAGGATGGTGATATTACCCTCATAGGTGATAAAGCTATTGATCTTTTTCATTTGAAAAAAATAAACAGTGACTTTAAAAAAGAAAATTTAAAGCAGGATATCCTGGCAGAAGCCGGACCAGTATGGTAAAACTAAGAAAAATAATCCATGTAGACATGGATGCATTTTTTGCCCAGATAGAACAAAGAGATAATCCCCTATACAAGAACAAACCTCTTATAGTTGGCGGACCTCTCAATAGAGGAGTTGTGTCTACTGCCTCTTATGAAGCCAGAAAATACGGTATTCATTCCGGCATGCCTATATCAAAGGCCAGAAGACAGTGTCCCCGGGGAATATATGTTCCGGTAAATATGGAAAAATACCTCCGGGAATCTGCAAAGATCATAAAAATATTTTCCAGGTTCACTCCCCTTGTTGAAACTATTGGCTGTGACGAAGGTTTTCTTGATGTAACAGGTTGTGAAAAACTTTTTGGAGATGCCCTGGAGATAGCCAGGAAAGTAAAAGGCAGAATATATGAGGATACAAATCTTACCTCGTCTGCAGGAATAGGTCCCAACAAATTTCTTGCAAAATTGGCTTCAAACATGGGAAAACCCAATGGCTTTACAGTTCTTGACAATACACCAGAAGTGATGGAAAAGATCAAACTTCTGCCTGTCTCATATATCTGGGGTGTCGGACGGGTAACAGAAAAAGAGCTAAGATCTATGGGAATAGATACTATCGGCGATCTGGCAGATATTCCTCCGAAGCTGGTAGAGACCCGATTTGGTGAACTGGGAAAAGTAATTTCTAATCTGGCAAATGGTATAGATGATAGAGAAGTAGTTCCAAACCATGAGGTTAAATCAATAGGAAGAGAGATCACATACCGTAAAGATATTGATGATCTTTCTATTCTTAAATCAACCCTTCTTTTCCTCGCACAGAAGATAACCAGGAATATGCGTCTTAAAGGTTACAGGGGAAAGATCGTGACCTTAAAGGTCAGATTCTCTGATTTTAAGACTATAAGCAGAAGAGTAACCCTTAAACAATATACTTATGGAATATTTGATATTCAAAAATCTGCAATATCGATTCTTAAAAATATTGATCTTGAACGTAAAAAAATAAGGCTCATAGGTGTTTCTGTAAGCGGCCTTAAGGAAAATTTTTTACTTGAGGGCCTTATACCCTCTGACCGCTCAAGAGATGAGAGCCTCACTGAAGCAATCGACACCATTTCAAATAAATTCGGTGAAAACAAGCTTACGCTTGCACAGATCATAAAAAAAGATGATATTTTTGACTAGTGTATCTTTCTCGATCATTGATCTTAGCATTGCTGGTGTAGGTTCTGTGACAGTATCGCTTCGAAGGTCTATAAATCTCATTTAATCTTTACTTTCCTATAAATATCTCAAATCTTTCTTTTTTCGCTTTACATACAGGACAGACTGCCGGAGGATTCTCCCTTGCACACAGATAACCGCATACTTTGCATCTCCAGACAGGATATTTCAAACTGGTATTTCCGATCTTGTTTTTATGATCAATTTTTCCCTCATCTCTATTAAACCTGCGGTCAGGTATCGGTGATACTTTTTTCTTTCCTGATTTTATCTCTTCATCAACATAAAGGGCGCAATAGCACGCTCCGTATTTATCCAGATCAGGATCCCTGTAGTCACATGGACAAATAATATCAAGATCCTCCCGTTTATTCCCAGAAGCTAGCCTGCAAGGACATGCTCCGTATCCATACCTTTCCTCATTTATCAGAAGTCCCCTGACTAGACTTTTAGTAAAAGAAGTATCTGGATTAAGGTTATAACCCGATGATAGAGCATCCTCATTAAGGCTATTAAAAAGTTTATCAATATCCTTATCATTTATTTGCTTATCTTTCATTATTCAAATTTCTCCCTTATTTTATCCTCATCAAAACCAATAATTGTATCCCTTTCATTAATCACCATCGTGGGGAAACTGCATGCAGGATTAAATTTTTTAATCTCATCCGTGAGTTCCTTTTGATCATCACCAATTGCCAGGTCCACATCAATATAATAATAATCGATACTCAACTCATTAAGAAGGTCCTTTGTTTTTCTACACCACTGACACGTACTTAAGGCATAAAGGATTACATCACCTTTTTTAGTTCCGGACTCGTGTTTTTTTTCGATAGTCATTTGATATCCTTACTCTGAAATAATAATTTATCTAAAATTAGCATAATTAATATATTTACTTTTGTATCACTATTATATATAAATATATTATTATTTAGTAATAAAATTTTAAAATTTCAATTATAATCTCATTAGAGATCACTATAGATAAAGACAATGATGAATGACATTATAATTGAAATATCAGGAAAAGAAATAAAAGGTGAGTTAAATAATTCCCTCACTGCTAAAAGAATATATACTGCTCTCCCTTTAGGGTCTAGTATTAATAGATGGGGTGATGAGATCTATTTTGAAATACCAATTGAATCAAAAATAGAAGATGGAATTGAATTTCTTGATGAAGGTTCTCTTGCATACTGGCCTCCCGGGAATGCTTTTTGTATTTTTTTTGGCCTTACTCCGGCAAGTACAGATGATCGACCCCGCGCGGCTGGACCAGTCAATCTTATTGGTAACATTAAAGATAAGAATGACCTGACCATTTTTAAATCACTTTCAAGTGGTCAGAATATTCATATTTCTAAAAAATAATATTAATTTACAAATGTCTGAAAAAACTACTAAAATTGCAAAAATAGCTATATGCCAGATGAATATCGCTACGAACAAGCGTATAAACCTCCAAAAAGCAGAATCAATGATAAGAAAAGCTTTTTCGGATAATGGTTCAGATATAGTTGTGCTTCCTGAAATGTTTAATTGTCCATACGACTATAATTATTTTTCAAGGTTTTCAGAGACTTCTACAGGTGAGACTACTAGCATGCTTTCCGGAATTGCAAAGGAATTGAATATTTATATTATAGGTGGTTCCATACCTGAAAAAGATGAAGACAGGATCTATAATACTTCTTTCGTATTTGGAAAAAATGGGAAGATGGTTGCGCGTCATCGTAAAATACATCTTTTTGATATCAATATAAAAAATAGTATCTCCTTTAAGGAATCAAGATTTATAACTCCCGGAGAAGATATAACTGTATTTAAAACAGATATTTGTACGATAGGGTTAGCTATTTGTTATGATATGAGATTTCCGGAATTGATCAGGAAAATGACTCTGATGGGTGCAGAACTGATAATTGTACCAGCAGCTTTTAATACAATAACAGGTCCTGCTCATTGGCATATAACTGCAAGAGTAAGAGCGCTCGACAATCAGGTATATTTTGCCTGTGCTTCACCTGCAAGAGATACAGGTAGCACTTATGAAGCTTATGGACATTCACTGATAGTCGACCCCTGGGGCTCAATAATGGCTGAAGCCGGCAAAGAGGAGACTTTATTGAATGCTGGACTCGATCTAACAGAAATTGAAAGGATCAGGGAAGAGCTTCCTCTTTTAAAACACAGAAAGCCTGATATATATAAATTGGATCAAAAACTCTAAATACAGTAATTATTGTAAATACTACTCCCCTATTATGCTGATGAACTCCTCAACAAGCTTGGGGTCAAATTGTTTTCCGCTACACTTTCTAAGCTCTTTTATGGCGTCATCCTTAGTCAATGTTTTTTTATAAAACCTGCCGCTTCTCATTACATCATAAGCATCGACAATTGACATTATTCTTGAAAGTAATGGAATATCTTCACCTTTTAACTTCATAGGATAACCCAAACCGTCCCATCTCTCATGATGGTGTAATATATAATCTGCTATATGTGCGAATTTAAATGAAGACTTAGCAATATTGTAGCCTATTTCCGGATAGCTTTTGATGACCTCCCAGTCTTTGCTGGAAAGCTTTTCCTTATCCTTTAATATATTATCAGGAATTGCTACCTTCCCAAGGTCATGCAGGCTTGCCAGCATTGAAAGCTCATCCATCTTGCTATTCGTTAATCTTAATGCCGAACCAAGTTCCCCTGCCATCTTTTCCACTCTTTTAGTATGTTCTTTTGTCTCGTACCCATTTTCCAATAATGTATCGACCAGGGAAAATACTACACCGCCCGGGGTGTTTTTACTGGATATTAATTTATTTCTGTACATTGAATCTCTTGCAGAGATAATTATCTCATTAAACTGCTGTTCCCTGTTTTCTTTTGTTGAAACACCAAGAGATAATATGAATGGGAATTCCTTTTTACTCACTTCTTCACACATTTCTTTAATTCTGTTTTTTATCTCAAGAGCAAGTTCTTTTGATGTTGAAGGCAGCAGGACAGCAAACTCATCTTCACCATACCGTGCGACTATATCTTCCCTACGGCATACTTTTTTAAATATATCAGAAACTATTTTTAATAGCCGGTCTCCTTCATTATTGCCAAAAGCATCATTGATTATGCTTAATCCATTTATATCACCGATTACTATACTAAGGGGAAGCTGTCTTTCCGTATTAAGACGTTTTACCTCTTCATCAAAATAGGACCTATTGAAAAGTTCTGTCAACTGGTCGTGAAATCTTAAATATCTGATCTCCTCTTCGATTCTTTTCCTCTCAGAAATATTATTTATTATTATATACACACTTTTTATCTCATTATCTTTTTTATGGATATAATAATTTAACTCTACATATATATTATCTCCAGATTTATTCAGTAATTCTATCTCTGCAGAAAACTGCCTTTTCTCGCTAATCGGATAATCAAGAAAATCAAAATAATTTTTTATTTCTTTATTTTTAAATATATCAATATTTTTAAGAGAATTACCGACAAGATTCTTCTTTTTGAAAGCAAATATTTCCAGGACTTGCTTATTGACATTAATTATCAGCCCCTCTCCGTCAAGTTCCATTATCCCAAATGGGATAACATCAAAAAGAGCCTTATATTTTTCCTGACTTTCTTTTAGGGCTCCTTCAAGCAAGCCATGCCTTTCACTTGACTTCTCAATATCTCCAATAAGATTTTTTAATTTTTCTATCTCATTGGTAAATTCTTCTTTTAATTTGCTTTCTCTTGAAATCATATTACTTGTTTGCCCCAATAATAATATTACTAGATCAATATTATTATATTATATAATTTTAAACTGCTTATCTACTAATATTTGCTATAAAATATATTTAATATTAATAATAGTAATAATACAATAACAGATATATTATTTCAAATTTATATATATAATAATAGTTATATATTTATACATACATTATTATATAATAGAATTGTTTTTTATTATTTTGCCTGATATTTATATGAAAGTTTTTCAAGAAATTGAATACTTATTAATAATAAATACCAGTCTTTTGAAAGAACTTGGTGAATTAGGCTATAAATAAACTACGGGACGAGAACTTCCCATCAGTCGTGAGATTAACACCAAGCCTTTTTAACCCTACTTCATCACCTGGCGTAGGGATATGGGTCATATGCATCTCGCATCCCCTTAACTGGTCAAGTTTATTCATGGCCAGTTCAGCGGTATGGCTTGTTGTTGCACTTATCGAAAGGGCAATCAATGTCTCTTCAAGGTCCATGCTCTCTGATTCCTCATTAAGGATATCCTTTTTTAACATGGATATTTGATTGATCACCTGAGGAGAAAGGAGTAATATCTCATCCGGAATATCTGCAAGTACTTTTACCGAGTTGAGGATAAGGCTTGATGATGCATGCATTAGTTTCGAATTCTTACCTGTGATTATGCGGTCATCAACTAATTCAAGCGCAGCGCCGCAAAAAATTCCTTCATTACCTTTTCCGGATTCCTCAGCTTCCGTGGCACTCTTCCTTGCGATTGCAACTACTTTTCTATTATTGACTTTTACTCCAAGCTCTTCCATTAAAAGCCTTACACGCTCTACAGTCTCTTTTTTTTCGATACCCATTATATATTCAGTATTATAGCGGAAAAAACGCCGGATAAGCTCTTGCTTTGCCGCTTCCTGTACTATTTTATCATCTATAATACCAAATCCAGCCCTATTCACTCCCATATCAGTTGGTGAATTATATAGCGGATGATTATTATTATCCGCAACTATTTTACTTATTATAAGCTTAAGTATTGGGAAACTCTCGACATCCCGGTTATAATTGATTGCTGTTTTATTATACTTGGCAAGGTGAAAAGGATCTACCAGGTTAAAGTCCTGTATATCGGCAGTGGCTGCCTCATAAGCAATATTTACAGGATGTTTTAAAGGAAGATTCCATATGGGAAATGTCTCAAATTTAGCATAGCCAGAATTGATCTTATTATTATGGTCATGGTATAATTGTGAAAGACAGGTAGATAATTTTCCACTATTCGGCCCAGGGGCAGTAACGACTACTATCTGTTTCTGTGATTCTATATATTCATTTTTCCCAAAACCATCTTCGCTACAGATCAAGTCCATATCTGTCGGATAATTCTTAATAGGATAATGTTTATAAACTTTGACTCCCCGCATCTCAAGTTTATTTTTAAAGACTTCCGCAGAGGGTTGTCCTTCGAACCTGGTTATTACAACAGCCAGAATATCAAGTCCCCATTTTCTCAGATCATCTATAAGTTTTAGGGTTGCTATATCATAGGTAATCCCAAAATCTCCCCTGACTCTTCCACTCTCAATATCACCGGCATATATACAAAGTACTATATCAACCTTATCTTTAAGGGACTTCAGGAGCCTGATTTTAACATTTGTATCATACCCCGGTAATACTCTTGCAGCATGATAATCGAAACAAAGCTTTCCGCCAAATTCCAAATATAGTTTTTCCCCAAATTTTTCAACTCTTTCAAGAATTGCTGAAGTCTGCTCATTTAGATACTTTTCATTATCAAATCCCATTTTTTTCATATTCTCGATTTCCTATTCTAGAAGTCTTGTAATTCCCTTAAGCATCATTTGATTATAGCATGAGAAAATATTTACTTCATATATTTTATTGCTATTCATATTGAAGAAATACAAATTTACACAATTTGTAAACTAAGGGTAAAATTTGAGTTAATAATAAAAAATTTTGAAAATATATAGTAGATAACTTAATGGCTCTACAGTTTATTCGCCAGTTCCTCGATTCGGCTTACTAACTTTTCAGTGGTGAGCCCATAATAGTCGAGCAGCTGCTGATAATCACCAACTACTGCAAACTGATCCTGTATTCCGATCATTGCGAGTTTTGCAGTAGAGCTTTGTGCCAGGACTTCAGAGACGATTCCACCCAGGCCACCGACAATGGTATGCTCTTCAATAGTGATCACTTTTTTAGTCTTTTCAGCAGAATTTATAATGGTATTACTGTCCACCGGTTTTAGGCAATACATATTTATGACCTCTGCATCTATTCCCTTTCCTTTCAGGATCTCCGCAGCTTCAACCGTTTTATTCACCATGGAAGAAGTCGATATTAAAGTGAGGTCGCTGCCCTCTTTCAAAATATCTGCTTTCCCCGGAACTAATTTGCAATCCATATCGTACAACCTCGGAGTCTTATTCCGGTGCACCCTTATATACACCGGATTTTCAATATCAACAGCAGCCAGCACTGCTGCCCGATACTGCGGACCGTCCGAAGGTGCAAAAATGATAAGGTTTGGTATTGAACGCATCACTGTAACATCCTCCAGAACTGTATGTGTGGGTCCCAGAGATCCTACAGAAAAACCACAATTATTACCCATTATATTGACATTTAATTTTGTTTTACATACATCATCCCTTATTTGTTCAAAACACCTATAAGTTACAAACGGTAAATATGCAGTAATAAAAGCGATCTTTCCTGAAATGGATAAACCAGCTGCCTGGCCCATAGCTGCAGCTTCAGCGATCCCAAATTCAAAATGCCTTTCAGGATATTTTTTTCTAAAAGGGTCCCCTGAGGCTCCAAGGGACGAATCACAGGAAACATAGACGACATCTTTGTTCGTGTCCCCTGCTTCTACCAGGGCTGATGCTATTATTTTCCTGGGATCGTCATATGTCTTATTGCTTTTATCATTCAATTTTTGAATACTCCTTTTTTTTCTGGTCATTTACTAATTCTATAGCATTATTGATTTCTTCCAGTGGACAATGCCAGTGATGGAACTCAAACTTGTCTTCCCCGAAAGAAAGACCTTTGCATTTTGTAGTATCGGCTACTATGCATGAAGGTTTACCAGGTTTAAATGGAACAGATGACAATACTTCGTATATTTGTTTAAAATCATGACCGTCAATTGTCTTCACTTCCCATCCAAATGAAGAAAATTTTTCTTCCAGGGCAGATGTATCCATGACCTCTCTGGTTCCTCCGTTTACCTGGAAGCCATTCCGGTCGACAATAGCTGTTAAATTATCCATTCCATGATGCGATGCAGACATTGCAGCTTCCCATACTGAACCTTCATCACATTCACCATCTCCAAGCATGGTAAATACTCTAAAATCTTTATTATCCAGCCTGGCACTCAGCGATATGCCACAAGCAACAGCCAGTCCATGTCCTAAAGATCCAGTAGGAAATTCAATCCCAGGAAGTACCTTTTCGTCAGGATGCATTGGTACCCTGGTGTCAATACTATTGTATGTCCAAAGTATTTCTTCATCAAAATAACCTACATCCGCCAGGGTAGCATAAAGAGCCAATACTTTATGGCCTGCAGATAAAATAAAACGGTCCCTATCCTCCCATTTTGGTTTTTCAGGATCAAATTTCAGGATACTGTTATATATTACCGTTATAATATCCAGTGCAGAAAAAGCACCACCTATATGGCCCTCTCCTTTTTCCATCATCTTCAGAATATTTCTTCTTGAAATATATGACTTTTCAATAAGGTTTTTTATTTCTTCATTTGAAAGTTTTGGCATTGCCTACCTCTTTAATTCTTTTAATAACTATATTTAATATATTATTTTTGATGGTTGCAATATATTGCAACCATGCATTTAAACAGATAAAATAATACTATATAATAAATAAGATTATTACAAGTGTTGGTTTCGTTTAGATTTATTAATGAGGAAATAGGATAGCAGTTGCATGGAAGACTTTTTTAAAATACGGCTGCCATTTAAGGGCATATAAAAAACCCTTAAAAAGTAAGACCCACACTCCGCCAAACAGCAGTTTTAAACAAGATCATCATTAAAGAATATTTATTATTGTTAAATAATTTAAAAAAATCTCATTACCTTCGGCTAAGCCTTTCAAATACTATGGCAATTCCTGCAATTACAAATGCTATAAGCGCTATGCCCAGTATCCTCCATATGAGTGGAGTCTTTACTGCTGTCCTGAGGTCCAGTGAATCATTATCTTCACTGCTGTTAGCTAAAAACTTTATACTGTAATCTCCCGCAATGGTCCTCTCGGGAGGAATAATATTAGCTTCAATTTCCATTTTTTCACCGACTTGGAGAATATCTATATTATCTTCAAGCTCTATCAGCCAACCCTCAGGTTCCTGCTGCGTACTTATACTTATATCCTCGACGGGTGCGGTCCCTGTATTCTCAATTATCAAAATATAGAGATTGTCCCTACCTGGCCCTATATCAGTACTTAGTCTTCCTGTAGAAGTTGTCAAACTCAAAAGACCGGCATATTTTACAAGTGCCTTAAATTCTACACTTTCCTCTAATTGCTTTCCTTCTTTGGTGGATTTTAGTGTCAAACTAAATATATATTCTCCTGGATCCTGCTCGACTAGAGGACTGCAGACTATGGTAAGTGATTCTTTATTCCCGGGTTTTAGTTTTAGTCCTGGTACATCTACGCTCAGACTGCCGGGACTGACCTTAATGGACCAACCTGGTGGGACATCCTTTTCTAATTCAAAGTACTGCTCCTCGGGAGCATCAAGAGTAACGTCAACCTTAAATTCAAACAGTTCTCCGATTATCCCGTATGCATTTACTTCACTATAGTTAATATCGAAATTCAATACTTCGGGCTCAATGATCTCTTCTTCCATGGTGTCTTCTTCCTGAGCAAAAGCCAGTGAGGGAAATAGCAGAGTTATAGTAAAAATAGTAAATATAATCGGAATTAGCATTAATAATCTTCTTTTATTCTTAATCACTTCAGACAGCCTCCTAAAAAATAATTGTTATCCTATAAATAAATTCTAAAAACCAAAGAATTTATAAGCTTATATATTAACATAAAATAGTCTTAAATTTAAAAGATTATTTTAAGGAAAAACTTATTTTTAATGAATCAGTTTATTATTTTCGTCAAATCCCTCTATTCCGGATAATAAAAAAGACCCAGCTTGAGTCTTTTTTTATTTTATTCATTAGAATTATGATAGGATTCTTAAATCTATTTATTTCTATTCATATATATGATAATTATTTAAGAGCTTTCCTTTTTTCAATATATTCCTCTATTCCGGCCATGCTCCCGGAAAACTGTTCCCTTGTCATCACAAATGAAGGATGATCTATAAAATCTTTTCTTTTCATTCCTTCTACTTCATATCCCTTCACAAAGTAAGGTATCTTAAGTAGTTTGGCCATTATCTCTTCTGGTACCGGGTCATCCATCTGGGAATATATATCTTTATCTTCACAAATAGATATAAAGTCTTCTATGATCTCGGGATTTAAGGTATATACCATATTGCCTCCAGCTACTTTCTCCAAATGGTAGACATTACCTTCCCCGGGTCCGGGCCTGGCAGAGCACAGAAGAAGTTTTGAGCTGTATCCATTCGATGGATCATTTAATATCTTATGGGCTTTTTTGGCTATAGCAATCCCTGACCACCTTTTAAGCTCTTCAGTAAGCTCGATTCCTGCAGAAGCTGCGCTTTCTTCAAACTCGGGCATTCCTTCAAACCGTCCGATCATAATGGTAATAACTGATCTCCATTGGGAATAGTCCACCAGATTGCGTTTACCGGTCTCAAGACCCTTCTTTACTGCTTCGGCAACAGCTACTACCTGGGGGATGTGAAATACAAGGGTCTCATTTGTGGGTATGCCTAAAGAAGTAAGTATCTCAGTGAGATAAATACCTTCATGGGAACCAGGGCACTTTACCATAATGTTTGAACTAAGCTCCTTTAGTTCCAGTGCCTGGTGAAGCATTTTCTTTATATCGGTCACAATTCTTGGATCTACCTGTGCCGAAACATAACCTTTTTTAAACTTTGATTTTTCAAATAGAGGCATATAGAGATCTGCACCTCTTTTTGTTATCTCCTTATAGGTCTTCCAGGCAAGAAGGTAGTTACTTTTGGCTTTATTCCCTTCAATTATCTCGTCTATGATCGGGTTCATTTCCTCAGACATCATTCCAAGTGCTGTATTTGTAAGTTTAGGGTTTGTGGTAACACCATCAAAAAGACAGTCTCCTGGATTATCTGTATCAAATAATACTTTTAGCTGAGCTTTAAGCTTTTCCTTATCTTCCGGTTTGGCTTTCTCTATTACTGAATCCATCCATTTATTAAATATAAGAGGTGAAGAATCCCACCAAATCTCCATCAGATCAGAAGTCTCTGACAGTCTCTGTATGGCTGATTTTTTATATTCTGACATTTTTTACCTTTCTTAAGTATATATAATTTATTTATTAACTTATTACTACTCTATATAATATCCTTTACTGCGGCAACTATATCTTTTTTATGCGGAATCGATGCCTGCTCCAGGTTAGAATTATATGGTATGGGAGTATTAAGCCCTGCAACTATTTTTACGGGCGCATCAAGCCAGTCAAAAGCTTTTTCGGTTACCTTTGCAGATATATCAGAAGCTACAGATCCTCTTTTACATGCTTCTGTGACAACGACCAGACGACCAGTCTTCTTGACTGAGTCTATTATAGTATCAATATCCAGGGGAACCAAAGTCCTGGGGTCCACGACTTCACAGCTAATACCCTCTTTCTCAAGTTCTTTGGCTGCTTCCAATGATTTAAAAAGCATATTGGAATAGGCTACTATCGTAATATCACTACCCTCTCTTTTTATATCCGCTTCTCCAAAAGGTATAGTATATTCTTCTTCCGGTACTTCTCCCTTGATCAAATATATCATCTTGTGTTCTAAAAAGACTACCGGATTATCATCCCTTATTGCAGTCTTGAGCAATCCTTTTACATCATATGATGTGGCAGGCATGACAACCTTTAGCCCAGGAGTATGATAAAACCATGCTTCGAGGCTCTGTGAATGTTGCGCAGCTACCCCCTTGCCTGCTCCTCCCTGGGTCCTTATCACCATGGGAACATTTAAGCTGTCTCCAGTCATATACCTGATCTTAGCTGCCTGGTTTACGATCTGGTCCATTGCAAGTGTGGTAAAATCTATAAACATGATCTCTGTTATTGGTCTCTGCCCTGTAAGGGCCGCTCCCACTCCTGCCCCAATTATACCTATTTCGGATATTGGTGTATTTATAACTCTTT
>CAZKVA010000001.1:9072-37592 GCA_964556035.1 uncultured Actinomycetota bacterium | reverse complement strand
CAAAATCATTGGAAATGTTTGACTAAAATATCCAATTAGTATATATTTTCTATTTGATTTGAAAATGAGGAAATTATTTATGCCAATATATTCTTATAAATGTAAAAGTTGTGGAAAAGTCTTCGATAAGCTTGGCAAGGCCGGCGGAAATGGCAAGGTCAAGTGTGTGGAATGTAATTCTGACACACAGAGGGTCTTTTCTCCTGTTGGTATAATCTTTAAAGGTTCCGGGTTCTACAGCACTGATTATAAATCAGAGTCAAAGAGTGCTAAAGTGGCTGATAATTCTTCTTCAACTTCATCAGAAAAGACCGAAAACAAAAAACAGGATACAGTAAAAGCTTCAAGCAAGGAAAAATCTATATCTTCCGGAAAAGAAAGATCCAGTAAATAAAGTAGGAGCCTGTCCGAGAACCATTATTTTTTTCTTCAAAAAGAGTATTAATAAATATATTTTCAAATCTTATTTATAATATTATAATTATCTATTAATGATTTTATTAACAGTTTCATCGATAATATTAATATGGTTGCATGTTTCTAGTTTAAGATTTATGATAAGGACCAGCAAAGATATGGAAATATCAGAGGAGATACCGAAATTTGAAGAAGCTATATTTGGAAGCGAGGAGGGTGTCGGAGCAAGGTCTTTTTCTGTAATATTTTCGATTGCAGTAATTATTTTTTTAAATTTGATCGAGATAAGCTATTTTGTTTATTGTGTATATTATTTCAGTGATCAACTAGTGACAATAGGAAGTTCTATCCTTGTAGGGTATACGCTTTATACATTTTTTAAGTTTTTACCGGGACTTAAAAAATTTATAAAGAAGCCTTTTAATTATCTGATGGAAAGATCAGAGGCATACGAGAGTATTATTAATTATATAATGGTCTCGTTTGAAATATTTTTCTGTTTTTATATCCTGGTAAGGATTGCGATATTAAATTTTATTTAGTAGAAAGAATGGGCCATGAATATTTTGAAAAAACTTTTTATCGGTCTTTTTATTTGTGTGCTGAGTATTTTACCAGTATTTTTAAGTTCCTGTTTTATAACTGATATGATCATGGGATCGGATACTGCTGCAAGTATTGAAATAACTCCTGTAGAAGAAGACGGAAACGGAAAGATCACAGAGGAGGAATTTGTCGCACTTATTGAGAATGAAGATTTTTTAGAAACTTTTAATACTTTTTATTACCTTGATTCAAGAGTCAAAGATGCCAGAACGGTAGATTCGGACCAGAGTATGTTATATGTAATATTGGAAACTGTAGATGAATTTGACGAAGTAGAGGATTATTATAAGAATAAAAAGGTCCAGTCGATCTGGAGCAGGGACTTCATCTATCAGAAGAGCATGGCAAAAGTAGAAGAGGATTTTATTGAAGGGGACGAAGATGTCCCGGTATCTAAATTTACTTTTTCCAGCAAGGACAAGGACAGGGTAGTAGACATACTTGTAAAAGATCTGGATATCGGCAGGACACAGATAATGATCACCTGCTGGAATCTGCAATAGATGACTGCCGGAAATACTACAAACTCAAAGATCTATACTGTAAGCGAACTCAATCAGAGGATAAAGAATAATCTTGAGAACAGTTTTTCAGATATCTGGATAGAGGGCGAAGTAAGCAATTTCTATTTCCACAATAAAAAACATATGTATTTTGATCTCAAAGATGAAAGCAGCAAGATCAAGATAGTGATGTTTTATCAAAATAACCATAAGCTTATCTTTGATATGGAAGAAGGTCTCCACATTATAGTGAATGGCTATATTTCAGTATATGAAAAAAGAGGAGAGTATCAGATGATCGCATCAGATGCCCGTCCAGTAGGAAAAGGTTCGCTTATACTTGCTTTTGAGCAGCTGAAAGAAAAGCTTTTAAAGAAAGGTTATTTTGATGAAAGAATAAAGAAGAAGATACCGCTATTGCCCCAAAAAGTAGGTGTAGCAACTTCCAGGGGAGGTGCCGTACTGCAGGATATAGTATCCGTGCTCAGATCCAGGTCTGATAATTTTCATTTAATAGTAAGGGATGTAAATGTAGGGGGGGTCACTTCTGCAGCTGATATATGTGAAGCTATTGAGGACCTGTGTGAATACGGTGTTGATGTGATAATAATAGCGAGAGGCGGAGGGTCGCTTGAGGACCTGTGGGCCTTTAATAGTGAAGAACTTGCATTAAAAATATATGATTGCCGTATTCCTCTGATATCCGCAGTGGGCCATCAGACTGATTATACTATTTCAGATTTTGTGGCTGATCTAAGGGCAGCGACTCCATCAGTAGCCGCAGAAAATGTGATGCTGGATAAGAAAAAGATAGTATTTGATCTAAACAGGATAAGGTCGAGTATGGAAGAAAGACTTGGCACAAGGATAAGATCACGGAAAGAACAGCTTGGGTTTCTAATAGATAGAAAATATTTTAGGAAGCCCCTGACTTTATTAAATAAGGCTTATCAGGATATAGGTGAACTTTCCCGGGATATCACTGGCAGCATGTCATCAGTATCAAAGGATAAAAGACTTGAATTCAAGCATCATGCTGCAAGGCTGGAACCTGCAAAAGTAAGGGTAAGGATAGGGTCCCACAGGCTCCTGTTAAGAAATACCGGGATGAGATGGAACAATAGTTTTCTAAAACATAAGGATAATAAGAAGAATAAATTAGAATCGTCAATGGCAAATCTTGAAAAAAGCAATCCGGTTGGTATACTGAAGAAAGGATTTTCTGCTATATTTGATGGAAGTACGGGACAGGCTGTAAAAAGTGCAAGGGATACTGGTATTGGAAAACTTTTACGTTTATTGTTTAAGGATGGTACAGTAAAAGCTAAAGTACTGGAAATCGATCATAAAAGACCAGAGATAGGAAAAAAGAGTGAAAATTGATGAATTAAGTTTTGAAGAAGCTTTATCAAAGCTGGAAGAAGCAGTAAGGGATCTTGAAAAAGAGGACATATCACTTGAAGATTCCATGATCAAATTCGAAACAGGAATAAAGCTTTCTTCCCATGCCTTAAGAAAATTAAATGAGGCTGAAGAAAAGATAGAAGAACTCACCAGGTCAGAGGATGGAAAACTGGTAAGTAAAGAGCTTGAGGTAAATACAGACTCTTAAATATACCAGGAGCCTGGCCAAGAATCAGAACCTGAACTTGCAGGCTGATATTTTTAAATAGAACAAGCCAGGACCCAATTCCCGGACAGGCTCCTAAACACTATATATTGTGCAGGTATTAGTATAATATTGTAATTATAACAATATATAGTTATAGATTATTATTAAATAAATAATCTACTAAATAATAATATTTTTTTTTATATTTAAATCAAAAAAAGTTTACAAATGTATTTTATTATGGTATCTTATTGGTGTGAAGTGGGGGGAAGTGGTGAATAAACACCTAATTTTCCCAGTATATGGTTAATATGTCCAGGTAGGTTTTAAATGTTTTTAGGTGAACATCACAGGACAATTGATAATAAAGGAAGAATCTTTATTCCTGCTAAATTCAGGGAAGAGATAATAAAAGGTGTGATCATCACAAAAGGATTTGATGAGAAATGTCTTTTTTTATTCTCGAAAGAAGGTTGGAGCAGACTTCAGGAAAAGATATTATCCAATCCAATGGCAAAGAGAAACACACAGAGGTTTTCAAGATGGTTTTTTTCATCAGCCACTATGGAAAGCATAGACCAGCAGGGAAGGACCAGGATTCCGCAGAATCTAATCACACATGCTGATCTAAAAAAAGATATAGTGCTTGTCGGTGTCTCAGACAGAGCCGAAATATGGTCAAAAGAGAATTGGGAAAAATACTATCAAAGTGCTGATTCCCAGTATACGGATGACCAGAATGCATTTGAAGAATTAGGGTTCTAAAAAGTGTTATAAATGAATTATGATGATTTTCATGTTCCTGTTCTCTTGACAGAAGTCATAGACTATCTGGACCCGGAAGTGGGAGACATAGTTTATGACGGGACGCTTGGCGGTGCGGGTCATACTGTAGAAATAATTAAAGTCATTGCCCCCACAGGCAAGGTAATCGGAGTTGATCTAAATAGTCAGACTCTAAGCACCGCCACCAAAAGATTAAAGTCATTTGCCAAAAAATTTTTACCGGTAAATGACAATTTTGCAAATATAAAAAATATTTTATTAAAGCTGAATATTAAAAAAGTTAACAAAATATTATTGGATCTGGGATTGTCCTCTTTCTTAATAGATAGATCAGGAAGAGGATTTAGTTATCTAAGAGACGAAAGACTTGATATGAGGTTTTCACCGGATACCTGGCCAGACGCACATGAAGTGATCAATAAGTATCCGGAAAAAAGACTAAAGGAAATATTTTTTAAATACGGCGAAGAAAGATTTTCAGGCCGCATCGCAGCAAATATTATAAGTTACAGAGAAGGTAAGTCTATAGAAACAACGGGAGATCTTGTGGATATAGTAAAACACTCAATTCCAGGGAAATATAGCAAACATAGAAAAGGAAATCCTGCAAAAAGGATCTTTCAGGCCATAAGGATGGAAGTGAACAGGGAACTGGAGAGTATAGGCAAGGTCATAGATGACGGTTTTGAAGTACTTGAAAAAGGCGGAAGAATGGTGATCATCTCATACCATTCTTTGGAAGACAGGTTGGTAAAGACAAGATTTAAGGAACTTGAAGGAATATGTACCTGTCCTCACGGATTACCGGTCTGTAGATGTGGTGTAGAAAAGAAGGCCGAAATACTAACAAAAAGGGCAATTTTCCCTTCTGCCGGGGAGCAAGAGAAGAATCCCCGCTCAAAAAGTGCAAGATTAAGAGCGATAGAGAAGGTATGATGAGCACAAGATCAGCACAAGTGCATGAGATCTATAAAAACAGAAGACCGTTTCTGTATATGATAGGAGGCAGGGATAAAGCTATACAAAGACCGGCCCTATACGGCAGCAGCGGACTTTTCTATGTATCGGTCATAATAATACTAATGGCCTGTCTGGGCCTGTTATTAAATATTGGTCTACGGGTCCAAAATATCAATTATAAGAATAATATTTATGATCTTAATGAAATGATACTTTTAGAAGAAGAAAGGGCGGATAGGCTAAGGTTAGAGATTTCTTCATTAAAGGCACCATCAAGGATCCAGGAAACTGCAGAAGAAAAAATAGGGATGGACCAGGGCGGAGGATTCGAGATCGTCGAATTATCCGGACAGGGACTTATGAATAATGAAAAAATATATGATTATATAGCACGCGATGAGTCCGCTGGACTGGAAGTGAATTATGACAATCTGCTTGGAACGATTTATTATATCCAGGACATAGTGCTTGTCGTGTCAGAAAGCGTATTAACATTTTTTATACCGTAAATAATATGTAGAATAATAAAATGAACAGGGAAAAAAATACCTTTAAGATAAACAAGAAGAGGATTTATTTCCTGTTTATCTTATTTTTTATAGCTTTTTCACTTATTTCCTACCGCTTGGTATCGATCCAGTACCTTGATGCTTCAAAATACCAGAGTTATGCTCAGTTTCAACACACAGATGAATTCAAGCTATACTCCAAAAGAGGTAAAATATTTGACAGGAATGGGATAGAGCTGGCAATAAGCCTTATTGAAAAGACTATATATGCAAACCCGAAAGAAGTGCTCGATCCTTCCTATCAAGCAGAAGTGCTGTCAGGATTACTTAATATCAGCAAGGAAGAACTTGAATCGAAACTGGAGGATAAGGAGCTTGGTTTTGTGTATCTAAAAAGAAAAATAGCCGCTGAAAAAGCGGAGGAGATCGCAAGACTGGGTTTGCCCGGTATATACATACAGGATGAGACTAAAAGATATTATCCGCGGGAGGAACTTGCGGCCCAGATAATAGGATTCACGGGAACAGATGGTAATGGACTATATGGAATAGAAATACAATACGAGAGCATATTAAGGGGTGTAGATGGGAAGGCAATCGCAGAAAAAGATGTTTTCGGAAATGTCCTTCCGGGAAATATAAAAAGTTATATCGACCCGGTAGATGGAAAAGATATAGTGCTTACAATTGATTCTCAGATTCAATATATTACCGAGAAAAACCTGGAACAAGTCTGTGCAAAATATAATGCACCGGGTGCCACTGCTATTGTAATGGATCCTAATAGCGGCGAAATACTGGCGATGGCGACTTATCCCGGTTTTGACCCTAATAATTATCAGGATTATGAAGCTAAAGACTATAAGGCTGGAGCTATATCATTCACATATGAACCAGGATCAACATTTAAGATAATAAATGTTGCAGGCGCACTTGATAACAATACAGTAGGGAAGGACCAGGTATTCGATCTTCCGCCATCCATAAGGGTAAGCGACAGGATCATCAAGGAGATATTCAGGACATCGAATATACAGTATTCCACCCGGGAGATCATTCAGTATTCGAGTAATGTCGGCGCTGTAATGCTTGCATTGAGCATGGGGGATAAGATGTACTGGGAGAGTATGAATGAATTTGGGTTCGGACAAGTAACAGGAATAGAACTTCCGGGGGAAGAAAATGGGATATTCCATGATTATAAGACCTGGCCGGCTTCAACTATAGGCGCCCTTGCAATAGGGCAAAGCATATCAGTGACCCCGCTTCAGCTGCTGAGGGCAGTATGTTCCATTGCAAATGGAGGATATCTTGTAAGGCCAACCATCATAAAAGAGATAAAACTGGGTGGGGGGACAGGATCAGAAGATGCTGGTAATAATATGACAGAAATAATCAGCAGCGGCACAGCCGGGGCCATAAAAGAGATGATGCTTGCCGTAGTCGAGAATGGAACCGGTACAAATGCACAGATTGAAGGAGTAAAGGTCTGCGGGAAAACTGGAACAGCAGAAAAAGCAAATGAGAGCGGAGTAGGCTATAGCGAGGGAAGGAGCATAACTTCATTTATAGGTTTTGCACCATACGATGATCCCGAGATCGCTATAATAGTTGTCGTAGATGAGCCCAGGGGAGAGGAAAGGACCGTTTGGGGCGGTACAGTTGCAGCGCCGGTCTTTAAGATTATAATGGAGTATTCCCTAAACCGCGTGAAGGTTTTAAAATGACTTATTTGACATAGATAATGTATAATTCAATATGAAAAACTGATAAAAATAGTTTAGGAGCCTGTCCGGGAACTGGGCTCAAGCCAAGATCCAGTTTCCGGACAGGTTTCTAAGATAGAAAGATACTTTATGAGGCTTTCCAGCATACTTGAGGGTATAGTTGTAAAAAAAATATATGGTGATACCGGAATAGAAATAAGTGATATTTCCATAGATTCCAGGACAGTAAAAAATAGTTTTTTATTTGTAGCTATTGAAGGATTTAAGCTGGATGGACACCAGTTTGCCCGTGATGCTGTGAAAAAAGGAGCGGTAGCTGTAATATCCGAAAGGAAGCTGGACCTGCCGCCTGGGATCATCCAGATAATAGTTAAAGATACAAGAGCAGTATTGCCGCAAGTGAGTGCTAACTTTTTCTGCAATCCTTCAAGATCATTGAAAATAATAGGAATAACCGGAACAAATGGAAAGACGACCACTTGCTATCTGATAAATTCAATCTTAAAGGATGCAGGCTTTAAAACTTCCATCATCAGTACATTTAAATCATATATTGATGAGAGGGAAGTATATATGGACAGGACAACACCTGAATCGATTGACCTGCAAAGATTTTTTTCGGAGAGCCTGAAAAATGATGTGAAATTTGTCTGCATGGAAGTGTCTTCTCATTCTATAGATCTGCACAGGGTCGATCATATTGATTTTGATTATTTTGTATTTACAAACCTGTCACAGGATCATTTGGATTATCATGGGACAATAGATGAGTATTTTGAAGTCAAATCCAGGCTTTTTGACCCGGCTTACCGTAAAATATTCGGCGGAAGAAGCGCCATAATAAATCTTGATGATGATTTTGGAAAAAAGTTATATAAAATGACGGACCTGGATAAAGTATCGTATTCAATAGAAGATAAAAATGCAGGCATAAGAGCTTCCGATATGAAGAGTTCCATATCAGGGATAAGTATGATATTGAAGAGGAAGAATAAGGAAGATATGGAGATCAGGTCATCATTATGCGGTGTTTTTAATATTTACAATATACTTGCAGCTATAAGTACAGGACTTGAGATCGGAATCAAAAAAACCAATATAATGGCAGGTCCGGAATCAATGGAGGGGTTTGGCGGACGATTTGAGAAAATCGATCATGGTTCCGGCCCTATAGTAATAGTTGATTATGCACATACACCTGATGGGCTGGAAAATGTCTTAAAGACAGCGAAAGACATTCTTGGTCCCGGAGGAAGACTACTCTCAGTTTTTGGCTGCGGAGGAGACAGGGATAGAAAAAAGAGGAAACTGATGGGTGCGGTATCTGCCAGGATCGCAGATCTCACCATTATAACTTCAGATAATCCCAGGTCCGAAAGACCTGAGGATATAATCATGATGGTAGAGGAAGGCCTGAAGGAAGAGGGTTCTAAAAGCTATACGACTATTGTAGACAGAAAAGAAGCTATCCATCACGCAATGGGTATAGCCGGGGAATCAGACATCGTTTTGGTAGCTGGGAAAGGACATGAAGATTACCAGGAATTTGAGAACGGCAGAAGGATACATCTATATGATCCTGAAATAGTAAAGAACTGGAGAAATGAAAATAAAGGAAAAAATTAAAATAGATCTAGTTGTCAGTGGTACAGGAGCGACAATGATCAGTGGCAATACTGGTGGTTTTATTGAGTGCATATCAACAGATACCAGGACACTTTCGGTGGGTGATTTCTTTATTCCAATAGAAGGGGGAAACTTTGATGGCCATGATTTTATTGAAGATGCAGTCAGGGCC
The DNA here is from genome assembly GCA_964556035.1 of uncultured Actinomycetota bacterium. Classification (GTDB taxonomy): domain Bacteria; phylum Actinomycetota; class Humimicrobiia; order Humimicrobiales; family Humimicrobiaceae; genus M55B120. The sequence goes on along the minus strand of CAZKVA010000001.1, from coordinate 28,674 downwards.
GGAGCAGGAGGTTTTGTGTATAGCCGGAAACATAAAGGAAAGATACAAAAGATCCTAAAGAAATATGAAAATAAAAAGAATTTCACAGAATTGGTGCTGGAGGCAGAGGATGTGCTGGTTTTTTATCAGGAGCTTGCCCGATGTTCTATGATAAGATTTGATCCTGTGGTTATTGCTATAACAGGTAGTGTAGGTAAAACCACAGCAAGGGATATCATTGTAAGTATATTGTCCCAGGACTTTGATGTGGTCCATACGCCTAAAAACCATAATACTGAGATCGGTGTAGCAGCTGCGATGTTAAATATTGGAAAAAATACAGATTTTTTTATAGCAGAACTGGGAATGAGAGGTAAAAACCAGATAGGCCCTCTTGCTGATATATGTAATGTAAACATCGGTGCCATAACCGCTATAGGAAATTCACACCTTGAGTTTTTTACTGATCTTAAAGAGATCGCCATGGCCAAAGCGGAGATAGCCAATATCATATATAAAAATGGAGGAAAACTATTCCTTAATGCAGACGATACGATGACTCCTTATATTAAGGATAATATCAGGGCTGACATTATTGAATTTGGCCGTAATAATAGACTTGATTATAATTTTATGGACCTGGCTTCAGATGAGTGGGGAAGATTTGGCTTTGATTTTTTTAAAAATGACCATAAAAAGACCTCGGTAAGATTAAATCTTCCGGGATATCATAATATATACAATGGTTGTCTTGCAGCTGGAATATGTGATTATCTTGGTGTGAGTCCCGGTAAGATAAAGAACGGTATTGAGAGTGCGGCTGTAGAGAAATACAGGATGGAAATAATAGATTCAGGTGATATAACCCTTATAAATGATTGCTACAATGCCAGTCCGCTTTCGATGAGGAAAGCTATTGATACACTCGGTCTGATAGGAGAGAAGAATAATAGACGTTGTGTGGCCATACTTGGTGATATGCTGGAGTTGGGGGATCGTTCGGAAGAGCTTCATCTTGATATTGGAAAATATCTGATTAAAAAAGATATTGACGTTTTAATAGCATTAGGTAAACTTGCAAAAAACATATATAGAGGCTTCAAGGACAACCGGACCGATCCTGATGATCAGCAGTGTTATTATTTTCCGGAGAGGGAAGGATTCCGGACCAGCTTGAAAAATCTTATCAAACCCCGGGATATTGTATTGATAAAGGGCTCCAGGGCAAATAAAATGGAAGAAATAATCTCGTATATTTAAACAGACTGCGGGGCTGTCCCGCTGAAACGCAGCTTTTAATAAAGAAGGAGTAATAAATAATGAACTGGATATTTCTATCACTTACAATAGGGGGTCTTATCTCCCTTTTATTGACTCCTTTATTTATCAGTTTTCAAAAAAAGAGATCCATTGGTGAGAAAATAAGGATGGATGGCCCGAAGAGCCATTCTATAAAAGTGGGAACACCTACTATGGGCGGCGTCATCTTTGTACTTTCTTCTACCGCAGCATTTGTAATAGTCAGTCTTCTAAAATATTACCGTCATGAGGACTATAGCATGGAAGGGATCTTTATAACCTCAATACTGCTTTTATGCAGCATGGTAGGTTTTATTGATGATTATATGGCTCTTAAGAAGCAGCGCTCACTTGGTCTGAGGGGATGGGTGAAAATATTCCTTCTGGCAATAATATGTGTATATTTTGTATTGTTTTCAAAATATGTCCTCGATCTTGCGACATACATAAGTATTCCTTTTACAAATATAAATTTTGAACTTGGAAATTGGTATTATATAATCGCTGTTTTTATAATCCTCTCAACCACTAATGCAGTCAATCTTACTGATGGGCTTGATGGTCTGGCTGCGGGTAGTGCTTCTATTGTGCTGGGGACTTTTTGTTTTATTGCATTCCTGGAATGGACCATACTTGATGTCTCATATGGGATCGATGTTGCAGTGATAGGCGCAAGCGCTCTTGCGGCTTGCATAGGTTTTCTTTGGTGGAACACTGCTCCTGCAGAGATATTCATGGGTGATACTGGTTCATTTGGACTTGGAGGACTTATAGCGGCTATAGCCATTGTACTCAAGCAGGAGATCCTGCTTATAGTCATAGGTGGATTATTTGTGATAGAGACTCTATCAGTGATCATACAGGTATTATGGTTTAAGACATCAAGGAAGAGGGTCTTTAAGATGGCTCCCATCCACCATCATTTTGAATTATTGGGTTGGCCGGAGATCAAGGTGATAATACGTTTCTGGCTGATATGTGCTATTTTTTCAGCACTGGGATTTTTCATATATTATTTAAAATTCATAGATTAGTTTACCAGGAGCCTATCCAAGAACTGGGCTCAGGCTTGCAGCCTGATATTTTTAAACAGGTCAAGGCTTAAGGAAGAGGCGATATGGAGTATCGGCGATGACGAAAAACGAAGATATGTGTAAAAATGGCGGCTGCCCGAAGGGTTGGACAATAAAACAGCAATCTGTTTTGTTAAATCTCCTAAGCAATGTGGTACATTGCTTGCGTCGCTTTGCCTCGCATCTTGCTATTTTATTGTCCAACAAGGCCAGATCCGGTTCTCGGACAGGCTCCTGACCCGAGAGGTTTAATAGTGATAGATATTGATACTTTTTTTAAATGTAAAAAAATACTTATTACCGGTCTTGGAATGACCGGGATCTCTGCAGCTTCCATGCTTATGGGATTTGGCGGAAAGGTATTGGCTGTAGATAATGATGTAAACCTGGACAGGGAAGATATATATAAGAGGATAGTAAAGAATAGTCCTCCGGAGATGAAAAACAGCGGCAGATATCTTGAAATAATAATCGACAGCTGCACAAATGATGATATCTCATTGCTTGAGGGTATCGAATTGATCATCTCTAGTCCGGGAATACCCGGAGATATAGCTTTATTTGAGGAGGCTTTTAAAAAAGATATTCCTATATGGGACGAGCTAGAGCTTGCCTGGTCGCTTATGGGTCCAGGGCAGAAGAAAAATACTATTGCAGTGACCGGTACAAACGGTAAGACTACTGTAGTAAATCTTATAAATAAGATATACTCTGATTCAAAAATTTCTTCTATAGCATGCGGTAATGTCGGTCTCCCGCTGTTAGATACACTTGAGTTGTCCAGTGACAGAGTGGTCCTGGATGATGATATTATGCGTGTGATAGAAGTCAGTAGTTTTCAATTAGAGAGGACGAAGACATTTAAACCTCACATTGGAGTACTTTTAAATATTACAAGTGATCATCTGGACCGTCATGGCAGTCTTAGTAATTATAGAAAATTAAAATTTGATCTATTTTCTAACCAGGATAGTGATGATACCGCAGTTTTAAATATAGATGACCGTTTTGTCGAAAAGAATATCCATGATCTTGAAAAAGACATGGAACATCCGCAGCTGATCAGGTTTGGTCTCAATAGTTCCCCTGAACATAATTTCCGGTATGACGGCAGTAGTATATTCTTTGATTTTGAAGGATATACAGGAAGTATCGATACCGGCGGGACCTTGCTCAGGGGTAAGCATAATATTTCAAATATTATAGCTTCCATGATCCCGGCACTGCTAGCCGGTGTCTCCCCCGGATCCATTGAAAGATCGGTAAAGGATTATAAAGCTCTTGATCACCGTATTGAATATCTTGGGGTACTTTCGGGGATCAGGTGTTTTAATGATTCAAAATCAACAAATCCAGACTCGACCATTGCTGCATTACAGGACTTCGAAAAAGAAGTAACCCTGATACTGGGAGGCAAAGACAAGGATATGGATTTCCTGATGCTTGCAGAGATGATCGAATTAAAAGTCAATGATCTTATTTTGATTGGACAGGCAGCATCAAAGATAAATGGACTTTTGGGACCGCTTTCAGGTAATTACAAAATACATCTATCAGGTAGTCTTGAAGAAGCAGTAGAGCTATCATTTAAAATAACTAAACCTGGCGGGGTACTTTTGCTTTCACCCGCATGTGCGAGTATGGATATGTTTAAAGACTATAAGGACCGGGGAGACAGGTTTAAAAAACTGGTGCTATCACTTGGGAAAATATGATGGAAAGACAGGTTAAAAGACACAGGATATTCAGTATCGGTCTTGAGTATTATTTTCTGTTCATAATCACACTTATCCTATCTATAATAGGTATAGTGATGATATCCAGCGCATCAATATCGGTAGGCGAAAGATTATTTAATGACTCATACTGGTTTATCAGGCGGCAGGTCATATGGTGGTTAATATCTTTCCCATGCTTTCTGATCGCCACAAGAATAGATTATAAGAAGTACCGCAAGTTTTCAAATGTTTTTATACTTATAGTCATAGGGATGCTTGCACTTGTCCTCATACCTGGTTTCAGTATAGAATCCGGTGGAGCAAAAAGATGGCTTGATCTATGGTTTTTTAGTCCCCAGCCATCTGAATTCACTAAGCTGGCCCTTGTGTTTTTCTTTTCCGATCATCTTGGCAGAGTTTATATTAAAAATCCGGGCATAAAGAGAATATTATGGCCGTCATTTTTTATACTTTGCCTTGTGACCGTCCTTATTTTTTTGGAACCTGACATGAGTACCGTTATAGTCATATGGCTAATAATCTTTATAGTAATGTATGTTGGAGAAGTGAAGTTAAAACATATGATCAGCCTCGGATTTATCGGGGCCCTGGTAACTACTGGATATATGTTTCTTGAGGATTACAGGAGAGAAAGACTCCTGGCTTTTTTTAATGGAGGCAGTGAGAGCGGTGGAGCTAATTTTCAGATCAACCAGTCACTCATAGCGCTGGGATCAGGGAATATCCTGGGACTTGGCTTTGGCAATAGTGTACAAAAATATTCCTATCTGCCTGAGGCGCAGACTGATTTTATTTTTGCTATCATAGGTGAGGAGCTCGGCTTAATAGGGACAATGCTTATTGTGATATTGTTTTTGTTATTTGCATTTTTTGGTATCAGGGTATGCTTAAAGACAAATGATTATTATGGCAGAGTGCTTGCCGCAGGGCTCACAAGTCTTATAACCGTACCGGCAATAATAAACATCGCAGTAGTGACAGGGTTGGTTCCCGTTACTGGACTTACGCTGCCATTTATAAGCTCTGGAGGTTCCTCGCTTTTATTGAGCATGGTAAGTGTGGGTATCCTTCTTAATATTTCCAGACAGAACCTGCTTGTAAGAAGAATAAAGAAAGATGTAAATAATAGGATAAATAATGGAAGGTAGAAAGAAGATAAATAAAAATATACTTATAACCGGAGGGGGAACAGGGGGACATCTTTATCCTGCAATGGCGATCATAGAATACCTTCAGGAAAAATATCCTGGCTTAAGTCTCACCTTTATTGGTTCCGAGAAAGGTATGGGGCACAAGCTGATACCTGCCATGGGCATAGATTTTTATAAAGTAAAGGCCCGCGGACTTATGATGAGCAGATCTGCATTAAAAAAATTCTTCGGTTATGCCGGTTTTATATTTGCTATGATGCCCGGTTTTGTAAGGGCGCTAAAGATACTGAGAAGGAAAAAGATAACTGAAATACTTGGTATGGGAGGTTATGTCTGTGCGCCTGTCTTCCTGGCAGCAATGGTAAAAAAAATTGATTTTTCAATACATGAGCAGAACTATATTCCTGGAAGATTGAATAAGTTATTTTCACCAAAAGCCAAGTATGTATTTACCAGTTTTAAGGAAACGAAAAAATACCTGAAGGCGAAAGAGGGCTCAGTCGTATTTTCGGGAAATCCAGTGCGCCGTGCGGTCCGGGAGTGCAGGAGAGCAGTACCTTCATATGGAAAATGGGGTCTTGATAAAGATAGATTCACGATCATAGCTTTTGGAGGAAGCCTGGGAGCTGAGAAGATAAATAATACTATTGTCGGCCTCTACGGGGAATTTGCCAGAGATAACAGGATTCAGGTCTTGCTTATTTCCGGCAACAGGTATTATGCTGATATCAGTAGAATTGTGGAAGGCAAAATAAAAGAAAGTGATAATCTTGTTTTTAAAGTTAAAGCATATATCGATCAAATGGACCAGATCTACAGCTTAGCTGACCTGATAATAGCAAGAGCCGGTGCAAACACTGTATTTGAGACTGCGGCAACAGGCATTCCTTCAGTACTGATACCATATCCGTACGCTATAGAGGATCACCAGTTCTATAATGCGAAATATATTGCGGATATGGGGAAAGCTGTGCTCCTCCGGGAAAACAAACTTTCAGTTAGGACCCTTTCTGATACAATAAAGGACCTTCTTAAAAATGGTATGGAAAGATATTTAAAAATGATGAGAGTCTCTATCCCTAATTCCGGGGAGGAAAGTCTTAAAATAATTACAGGTAAACTGATGGAGGGCAATATTGGTGATTGATAATGATTTTAGCAAATATACAAATTATTTTCTGGTCGGTATCGGAGGAGCCGGGATGAGCGCGATCGCTCTCGTCCTTAATGGTATGGGGTGTATAGTAGCTGGATCAGACATAAAGGAATCCCGCTATACCGCTTCCCTGAAAAAAGAGGGAATGAAGATATATACGGGCCATAATGCCACAAATATCGCTGATGCTGATATTGTGGTCTACTCAGCTGCCATACCCGAAAATAATATTGAAATACTGGAAGCAAAGTCAAAAAATATCCCTGTCCACAGCAGGGCAGACATACTATCGTGGATACTTAATAAAAGCAAAGGCATAGCTATTGCTGGGACACATGGAAAGACCACTACTACTTCTATGGTCTCGATGATGTTCAGGGGCCTGGATATGGATCCTACTATTATTGTTGGTGGTGAATTAAATGAGCTGGGTTCTAATGCTATTTATGGTAAAAGTGATTTTGTGATAGCAGAAGCCTGCGAAAGTGACGGTTCCTTTTTGAAATATAATCCATTCATAAGCGTTGTGACAAATATAGAAGAGGATCATTTTGATTATTATAAGGATATGGATGAACTGGAAAAAAGCTTTTTTAAATTCATCTCAAATACAAAGGATGAAGGATGGATAATAATAAATAGTGATGAGATAGATAAAAGCCGGATCAGGGATAAGGAGAAAAAAAATATAATTACTTTTGGACTGGATAAAGGTAATGATATTACAGCTTCCAATATAAAGTATTCCAATCTTGGGTCATGCTATGATCTGGGTATTGGACATGAGCTCTTTAAGGTTAACTTGAATGTTCCCGGGCTACATAATATAAAAAACAGCCTGGCTGCTTTCTGTGTCTGCCATGCGATCGGGCTCGACCTTTTAAAAGCTGCGGAGATATTGAAGTATTTCACCGGGGTTAAAAGACGGTTTGAAAAAAGAGGTGAAAAAAAGGGTGCAATAATTTTTGACGATTATGCCCATCACCCTTCTGAAGTAAGGGCCACCCTTGAAGCTGCTTCAGAAGAAAAGATGCAAAGGATAATAACTGTATTTCAACCGCACAGATATTCCAGGCTGGCACATCTTAAAAATGAGTTCAGTCTTTGTTTTGATGAAACAGATATACTTATAATAACTGATGTCTATGGGTCCGGTGAACAACCCATTCCGGGTATAAACGGGAAAGTGCTTATAGATAACCTTATCGAAAATGGATTTTCCGGTAAAATTGTGTATATACCGGGCCTTTCCGATATTGCCGAGTATCTTAATACTAAAATGAGGCAAGGCGATATAGTCCTGCTTATGGGAGCGGGTGACATAACCCGGGTTTCAGATGAACTATTTAGAAATTAAAGAAAAAATCGACAGGTCCGGATCTGGGAAAATGGTCCTTAACTATGATGTATCCAGGGTCAATTCATTGGGGACAGGGGGGAAAGCAGCTGCATTGATCAGGGCAGACTCAGTAGAAGGACTTGTCTCTATCCTGGAGCTGCTGTACTCAAATAGTATGGATTATGTAATTCTGGGCTCAGGCACTAATACAGTTTTTCCAGACGGGGCGTTTGGGACCATAATAGTGAAACTTGGAAAAAGTTTTGATCACTGTGGTTTTGAAGATGACGGCACCATTTGTGCCGGTGGAGCATGCGGCACCAGGGCCCTGGTGATGAAAGCGGCGAAGCAAGGTTATGATCTTTCACCCCTGGCAGGCATACCAGGAACAATAGGAGGAGCTGTATCCGGAAATAGCGGAACCGGGTCATTGGGGATATGCGATTATATTATTACCATAAAAGCAATTTTTAAATATAATGATAAAATAGTCTATGATGAGATAGACTCAGCAAATATAGAGTATGGTTATAGATATTTTAAACTAAATTGTCTTATTGCTATAACAGAGTTGATACTTGGGGGCCGGGAGGATAAGGCTGAAAATATTTTATCGGTAATACATGGGGCTACGGTGAAGAGAAAGATGTCACAGCCGGTCAGTGCAAAGACCTGTGGTTGTTTTTTTAAAAATCCGCCAGGAATAAAAAAATCTGCAGGCGCTATGATAGATGAATGCGGCATGAAAGGTTTTTATTATGGAGGAGCAAAAGTATCAAACATGCATGCTAATTTCATTGAGAACTCCAGGAACGCGACCAGTGAAGATATTGTGGTCCTGTCAAGGATAATGAAAGACAGGGTAAAGGAAAAATTTGATACTGAACTTGAACATGAAGTTAAGATGATAGGATTTTAAATATGAGTGAGCTGGCCGGCCGGTTTTCAAAAATCGGGATAAGAGAACAAAAAAATAAAAAGATAGGCGTCCTTGCAGGTGGTATATCTTCCGAAAGAGAGATCTCCTTAAAGACTGGAATAAATATTTTTGAGTCCTTAGAAAGATCCGGATATAATGCTGATTTTATTGATGTAAGAGATGATTTGCTGGAAAAAGTGAGATCGATCGACATTGCTTTTTTGGCTCTTCACGGAAGATACGGAGAAGATGGTACCGTACAGGGATTGCTTGAACTGCTAAAAATACCATATACTGGCTCGGGTGTTCTTTCCAGTGCGGTAGTGCTTGATAAGATACTTTCTAAAAAGATCTTTATTATGGAAAACATTCCAACCCCGCCATTTATTGAACTTGACCTTAATGGGCCGATGCCGGAGCTTGACAGTTTAAAAGAAGATGTAGAGATAAAAACCGGCTACCCCCTTGTGGTAAAGCCAAATTCCGAGGGTTCGACAATAGGGATCAGGACTGTATATGACGGGTCCCAATTGGAGGACGGAATAAAGGAAGCAGCTGGATATGACAGAAGAATACTCCTTGAAAAATATATAAAGGGACGGGAGCTGACTGTAGGAATAATAGGATTAGAACCTGAGGCGCTTCCGATCATTGAAATAAAACCCAAAAGTGGATTTTTTGATTTTGATTCTAAATATAAAAGTGATCTTACGGAATATATCATACCTGCAGATATAGATAAAAGGATAGCAGAAAATATAATGGAGATCTCGATGAACTGTCATAAGATCCTGGGATGCTGCGGTATCTCAAGAGTCGATTTTATTCTCGATGGTGCAGGCACTCCTTATGTTCTGGAGATAAACACAATGCCGGGAATGACATCTACAAGTCTTGTACCCATGGCTGCTGATGCAGTGGGGATCAGCTTTGACTTACTTGTAGAAATAATACTGGATAGCGCCAAATTAAAGATTTGATCCGTGGGAAAACAAAAAAAAGTTGAAAACCTTGTAAAGGTCAGAAAAAGAAAGATACTGGTACGAAGATTTTGGCTGGTGATGAGGGTTTTATTGGCGGTCTGTTTTCTTGCGGCTGCTGTCTGGGGGCTAAATTTATTTTACAATAGCAGCTACTTTAAGATAAAATTATTAACCATTGAAGGAAATACCCATTATGATGAAAATAGCCTGGGCAAGTTTACAGGAGATATCCCCGGGACCAATATTTTTGAAGTAAATAAAAAGGACATAGAAGACTCTCTTGGATCAGGCCTGGTGTGGGTGAGATCAGTGGAACTCAGGAAAATATTTCCTGACAGTATAGTTATAATTATCCAGGAAAGAAATCCTGCACTCCTTGCCAGTTATAGAAATGATTACTATCTTTTGGATGATGAAGGTTTGATACTGGAAAAAATTAGTTTAGAGGATCTTAAAAGTTATGGGGACCTTATACTGGTAAGGAATGCATTTAATCATAAGCTGGACCCTGGAGAAGCTATTGCTGCCAAAAACATACTTAGCTGCGGCAGTATATACAATATAATGGATGAAAAGGTAAGGGCGCTTATAAAAGAAGCTGGTATTGAAGAGAATATTGCGGGCGATATTTTTTTTATGACATATGATAATGAAAAAATAATATTTGGTGACAGTAATGAAATAATAAAAAAAATCGAAGTATTAAAGCTATTGTTAAAACAGGAAACAAAATATAATATAATAGATTTAAGGAACCCTGATAACCCAGTGGTAAAAGAATAGTCGGAGGTCTTTTTGGCAGTCAATGACGAGCATATGGTGGGTATAGATATTGGAACCACAAAAGTCACCACCCTCATAGGTAATTTTGGTAAAAACAATGCTTTCAAAATAAAGGGATATGGTATTTCAGAGTGCAGGGGAATGAAAAAGGGCCTGATCGTAGATATAAATGAGGCAACCAAATCAATCTTAAAATCAGTCGATTCAGCGGAGAAGTCAACGAAAACTTTTATCGATAAGGCATTTATTGGGATAACTGGAAAGCATATTTCTTTTATTAATAATTGGAGCGAGACAAGCATAAACTCTCCCAATCATCTAATAAGAAAAATCGATGTAGACAGGCTATTGACCCAGGCAAATAAGGTAAACATATCTTCCTCCAATGAAATAGTCCATACACTCATAAAACAGTTTGTAATAGATGATGAAAAGGGTATTATAGACCCTATAGGATTATCAGCCAGAAAACTTGCTGTAGAACTCTTAGCGGTTTATGGATCGTCTTCACAGATAAGTAATATTGTAAACAGCATAAAGAATTCAAAAATAGAGGTACAGGATATCATATTGGAAGCCCTGGCTTCCAGTGAAGCAGTTTTGACCCCTGAAGAAAAGGAAAGTGGCGTTATACTTCTTGATATTGGCGGGGGAACTACAGATGTTGCGCTATATAGGGATAAAAAGATGATCTTTACATACTGCCTGCCTGTTGGCGGAAATCTTATAACTAATGATATTTCGATTGGATTGAATATAACATTTCCAAAAGCTGAAGATATCAAGAAGAAATATGCGAATGTGGATTATAATTTTTATGAAAATCTAAACAAGGTCAATATGGGCGAGATAAAGATCAACCACAATAAGACTACCTTGAATATCAGATTATACAATATTGTAAATTCAAGAGCCCGCGAGATGTTGATGCTGATAAAAGAAAAAATTGAAGAATATGGATTTATGCATTCAGTACCATGCGGAGTTGTCATTACTGGAGGAACATCCCAGCTGAAGGGATTGAATGCTCTTGCTTCTTCGGTCTTTGACCTGCCTGTCCGCCTTGGTCTTCCCTATGAAGTTGAAGGACCGGCTGAAGTCATAAATAATCCTATTTATTCTACGGGTGTGGGACTTTTAAAGTATGCTTATCAGCTGGAAAATTTTGCTGAATTAGAGAAACATGATGATGGTATTGAAAGTGGTGGATTTTTAGATAGATTCAGAAGTTTTATTTCAAAAATTTTAAAAAATTAATACAGGGGGTATTAAGGTGACTTTGGATTTTGATAAAAGCTATTATGCTGTTATAAGAGTATTAGGTGTCGGAGGAGGCGGTAGCAATGCAATAAACAGGATGATGGAGGACAATCTGACAGGATGTGAATTTGTTGCCATCAATACTGATGCACAGGCTTTAATGATGTCCAATGCAGACCGGAAAGTATTAGTCGGCGAGACGGGACTTGGTGCCGGATCAAATCCAGAGATCGGGAAAATGGCTGCAGAGAAGTCTCTTGATGAGATAAAGGAAACAGTCAAAGACGCAGATATGGTGTTTATTGCCCTTGGAGAAGGTGGTGGAACCGGTACTGGAGCTGCCCCTGTAATAGCAAAAGCGGCCAGGGAGTCGGGATGTCTTACTGTTGCTGTTGTCACAAAACCATTTGCCTTTGAAGGGCGAAAAAGGATGGCCCAGGCAGAGGAAGGCATAAAGATCATCAGGCCCCTGGTAGATACCCTTATAGTCATACCAAATGATAAGCTGCTTGAAATAGCTGATGATAATACTACTCTTCTCAATGCGTTTAAACTGGCTGACAATATTTTAAAGGCCGGGGTCAGGGGAGTAACAGACTTAATAACTTTACCTGGTCTAATAAATCTTGATTTTGCAGATGTTAGATCAATAATAAAAGATGCAGGGAACGCACTTCTTGGCGAGGGGATCGCTTCCGGAGACAATAGAGCCATAAAAGCGGCTCAAAATGCAATAAGCAGCCCCCTGATAGAAGAATCGATGGATGGGGCCACGGGAATACTTTTAAACATCTCCGGTGGTCCAGACTTGAAATTGTTTGAAATAAATGAGGCAGCTGAAATAATCAGAAATGCCTCCAGTCCGGATGCAAATATTATTTTTGGTTCAGTAATAGATGAAGCGATGAATGATAAGATCAAGGTAACGATAATCGCAACTGGTTTTTCATCTACGAAAGATAGAGCCTCACGCCCTGGCAAAGAAGAAAAAAATGAAGAAAAAACAGATATCAATAAAAAACTTGATATATTTGAAAAAGAGGTATTGGAAGACAAAGAAGAGACCAAGTCAGGCAAATTCCCGGATGATGACTTTGGATCAATAGATGATGATTATCTTGATGTCCCTACTTTTCTAAGGAAAGATAAAAAATAAAGCTTATTGTTTATGTTAAATATTGAGAAGATATTAGTTGGAGGGATCAAGATCTTCAGGCACCCTATGTGCAATCAAAATAATTTATTCTGTGGTTTTACTACAAGGGATGGAGGGTCCAGCCGCAAACCTTTTAACTCACTCAATCTTGCATATCATGTAGGTGATGATGATGGATCGGTTCTTAAAAACCGGCAGCTGATCATTAATAAGTTACTGGGACCGGGACCTGAATATATCTATTCTGCATCCCAGGTCCATGGAGACAGTGTTCTTTATGTGGATAGATATACTGGACACAAAGATGGAAATATACCCATTGAAGCTGACAGCCTGATAACAGATAAGAGAAATATGCCTATTATGGTATTAGGTGCCGATTGTAATTTGATCATCATAATAGACATGAAAGAAAAAGCTGTAGGCGTTGTGCATGCAGGATGGAAGGGTACGCTTAATGGAGTGCTGGGAAAAACACTGTTTGAATTTAAAAAACATTTCAATTCATCTACTGAAAACATCAGTGTCTTTTTTGGGCCAAGTATAAGGAGCTGCTGCTATAAGGTAGACGGTATGTTCGTAAACCGCTTCCGGGAAAAGTTTTATGGAGAGGATTATTATTATAAAGAGGGCAAAGATTTCTTTCTTGATATTATTAAATTAAACTTGATTCACTTAAAAGATTTTGGTATACAGAAAGATAATATCTTCGATGTCGGGCAGTGTACCAGTTGCGGTAATGGATTTTTCTCCTATAGAAAGGAGAAAGATACCGGGCGCCAGGCAGCGATCGCAATGATCCATTGATATGTAATGGCAAGGATCCAGTTCCTGGATAGGATCTTGGATACGGAAATAAATATGATCACAATGAACTTTTTAACTGAAGAGAAGGAAAATGAGATCTTTTTAAAGTACAGGAAAAACATTTCCTCACTTAAGAAGGATATAGAAGATGCATGCAGGAATTCCGGGAGGAGTCCGGAAGACATAACCATAATAGCTGCCACTAAATATGTTGGTCCCGAAGGGGTCGTTATGGTGTATAAATCAGGAATAAATGATTTTGGTGAAAACAGAGCAGATGAGTTAGTAAATAAGAAGAAAGCCCTATCCGGGGACTCAATATGGCACTTTATAGGTCATCTGCAGACAAGGAAAGCAAAAACAGTAGTTCCGCTTGTTGAATATATTCATTCCATTGACAGCCTTAAAACATTGGAAAAAGTTGGGAAAGAAGCTAAAAAAATAAATAAGATACAAAAAGTCCTGATAGAAATAAATATTTCAGGAGAACAGACTAAATATGGATTAGACATGGATCAGGTGGGCTCTTTTATTAGTGATTCGTCAGAAATCAATAATATCGAGATAAAAGGCTTTATGACGATGGCGCCGTATACTGACGATATGAAGCATATAAGAAAGATATTCAGGAGCTTAAGACTTTTAAGGGAAGAGATGTCCCGCTCTTTTACGGGACTGGACCTATCAGAATTATCAATGGGGATGAGTAATGATTTTGGGATAGCGATCGAAGAGGGAGCCACGATGATAAGGGTCGGATCAAACATTTTCAAATAGGAGCCTGTCCAAGAACTGGGCTCAGCCAATATCCAGTTCTCGGACAGGTACCTTGATCAATCGATTTTGGGAGGATAAATGAGTGGATTTTTTAAAAAGACTTTGTCTTTCTTCGGGCTGGCAGACGAAGAGGAAATCGAGATGGAGACTGAGACCGGAAATATTTTGCCTGATAGAAAAAATATGGGTGAAATAAAGAAGAGGAATATAGAGTACGGGACCCCAAAGAGGACCTCAAGAAAAAAAGTTTCTCTTATGAACAGCGTACGGGAAGGCAGGAAGGCAAAAGTATTTATAGCAGAACCAAAAGAATTTGACGAGATACAGGGAATTGCTGATAATTTTAAAAATGATATCCCCATAATCGTTAATCTGCAGCAGGTGGATCAGGATATTTCTAAGAGAATAATAGATTTTTGCAGCGGCCTTACTTATGCTCTTGAAGGAGATATAAAAAAAGTTGCAGACAGGGTTTTTTTGATAACACCATCAAATATTGAAGTCAATTCAAAGGAAAATGAATTCCTGAGCGAGGAAGAGTTCTTTAAGCCTTTTTAAGTAAAAAAAACTTATCAGAGAGGTATAGTTTTTGAAAAAATATAGGATCATATTTATAGGGTGTGGCAATATGGGTGAAGCTATCTTGAAGGGGATTATCTCTTCAGAGTATATCGAGAGCAAAGATATAGCTTTTTATGAATTAGATAAAAATAGAATTAAATATATAGAGAAAACATATGCTATAGAAAGCGTAAAAAATATAGGCGAAGGTATCCGTTTTTCAGAATATGTCCTCCTTGCTGTAAAACCACAGAATATCAAACAGGTGCTGGAAGAGATAGGGAAGTATTTTGATAAGGACACTAATTCCCTGATAAGTATAGCGGCAGGTGTTTCTACTGATTTTATTGAAAAAAGCCTTGATTGTGAATGTTCGGTTATGAGGGTGATGCCAAATGCACCCGCACTTTTCAATAGAGGGATGGCTACAATAAGTAGTGGACAGTATTCCAGTGAAAAGGATCAGCAGTTTGCTGCCGATCTTATGGATCAGGTCGGAGAGTGTATTATTATCGATGAGGAGCTTCAAAATATATCTACAGCAATAAACGGGAGCGGCCCGGCATATTTTTTCCTTTTCTGTAAGTACATGATAGAGGCAGCGGTGAAGAATGGGATACCGGAAGATGATGCCAGAAAACTGGTGACCGAGACGATGATAGGTTCCGGTATCATGATAAGCAGATCCAGTCTTGAAATGGATAAACTTATTTCCAGGGTAGCCTCGCCGGGAGGAACCACCGAAAAAGCGCTGCAAGTCTTCTCTGATGAGTCCCTGGAAGATATAATATCCCGGGCAATCAGTAGTGCTGTAAAAAGATCGGTTGAGCTGGAAGAAGTGCTTTAGGTAAATAATAATAATACAGATAATGGGATGGTAAATATTGGCGGTTATTGTAGAAATAATTATAATTATTTTAAGAGTATATTCATATATTTTATTTCTGAGGATCATTCTTTCATGGTTCAGGATAATGGCAAGAGGAAGAGTATGGGGCAGGGCATATAAGTTTCTGGTCGATATAACTGAACCATTTTTACAATTATTCAGGAGGTTTATCCCCCTGGTAAGAATAGGGGGATCGTATTTAGATCTTTCTTATATTGCGGCAATTTTAGTGGTACAATTACTTGTAATAATTCTAAGATATGTAGTTTTAAGATATATATAGCAATAATATATAGTAATAAGAGGATTTATGGAGGAAATGATGAATATAAATTCTGAGAATATACAAAAAAAAGAATTTCACATAGTCTTCAAGGGATACAAGCCTGAAGAAGTAGATAAATTTTTAGATCAGCTTTCAATTGAGTTTGGTAAGCTTCAAAAGAGGGTGGGAGAGCTTGAAGAAAATGTAGACAGCATTAAATATGAGGGTGACAAAGAATCTGTACAAATGAAGAGGGTAATACAGGAAGCTCTTGTATCTGCCCATAAAGTCGCTGAAGAAATAAAGCAAAAGGCAAAAACAGAAGCAGAAGAACTGGTAAACCAAAAAAGATTAGAAGAAGAGCAGGCAATTAGAAAGATCAGGACAGAAAAGGAAATGCTTCAGCAAAATATTGCCAGGCTCAAAGAAGATTATAATAGTTTCAAGGACCAAATATCAAAGTTTGCTGATGATTTCAAACAAAAGACTTTAAGTATTGGTGATATCCAGCTGGATGATACCTTAAAGAAAATCGACATTACTTCTAAAAAAATAGGCATGAATGAGGTAGCTGATATTAGTGAAAATGAAGATGAAGCTACACAGGACAGCACAGTACCGGAAGATGAGGGAACAATAAATAGTTTCATGGATAATAAGGAAGAATACAAGCATGCAAAAAAAGAATTAATTGAAGAACCTGAAATACAAGGGGATAATAGCGGTCAGCCGGCTGTTCTGTCAGATGATATTATTGAAAAAATGAATTATCAAGGTATTGGTGACCCGGAAGAGGGTAAAGAGGATGACCTGGAAAAAAGTAGCGGTCCCGATATCGAAATGGAAAATGCTGTTGGTGGAGATGATGATGGAGAAGGTGAAAAAAAGACAAGGAAAAAAATCGATATAGCAAATCCTGATATAATCAATGATTTTTTCAAAACTGATGAAGACTGAAAATATTAGACTATACATAAGACCAGGTGCGGCAGAAACAAGAGTTGAAGGGATATATCAGGATAGAATAAAAATAAGGATAAGTGCCCCCCCTGAAAAGGGAAGAGCGAACAAAGAACTTATCAAATTTATTGCAGGGATCCTTTCAATACCAAAAAGTAGGATCTCAATTGCTTCAGGGAAAACATCAAATTATAAAGAAATACAAATTAATTCAAATCATAATAATAATTATGATATTATTCTAGGAGCGTGCCCGAGAACTGGGCTCCTAAACTACTCAAAAAATAACCTATAATTACTGAAATTACAGTAATATTATCCCGTAAACAATAAAATTCACCCATTTATTGTAATGAAATCTATAAATTATCGGTATGCAGTATCGCTTTAACCTGATAAAAACCTAAAAAACCTATCTTTTTCCTATTGACAATGTAATATAATAGTTTTATTATACATATATCAAAATTATCTAAAACATGAATAATAGTATAACTTTAATAAATAATATTATTAAAGTAACTACAATAAGTATGTATTTATGGAAATATTTTTTAACTGTATATAATTTACAATAATATATTATAGTAAATGGGAATAATACTTTATATAGGAAAAAATAAGGATACCTCTGGTAGTATAGCTGAAATCACTTTAAAAAATCATGAAGTAGCAATATTAAACAGCAATTATTATTATAAACACTATATAGAGGAATATATGCCTGATTATATTATATTATCAGCAGATACAGATAATTATAGTGAGATATCAAGTTATATTGCTGAAAAAAGCAGCATAAAGCTGATAGTAACTGAAAAAGATAGACTTGATATCGATCAATCCGGAAATGCCCTGCAGATAAGCGAACAGACATCATCAGGTCAAATAAAAGAGATTCTCAATATAATCGATAAGATCGATCAGGCCGAACCTGACAATAACGGAAAATTTAAATATGCAAAACAAGAAGTACTTTCTTTCTATTCTATCCAGGGCGGAGTTGGAAAAACCTCTATAGCTTTTAATACTGCATGGTATTTAAGTAAAAGAGATATTGGAAGGATCCTGCTAATAGACTTAAATTTCTGTGAGGGGCCATCTGATATTTCAATTCGTCTTAAAGTGGACAGATTAGCCAATATGAGTACGTATATCAAAAATACTCTTAAGGGAACAGGTAATATCCAGGATTCTATAACTAATTTAAATAATATAGATATTATGATACCGCCTCTGTCGCTACATCAAAGTGACGGATTCAATCTTGATATGTTGAACAATCTTATTTACTCAGCAAGAAACGATTATGATGTAATAATCGCTGATATACCATTTAGATACGACAATGTCTCGCTGGAGA
The DNA here is from genome assembly GCA_964556035.1 of uncultured Actinomycetota bacterium. Lineage (GTDB taxonomy): Bacteria > Actinomycetota > Humimicrobiia > Humimicrobiales > Humimicrobiaceae > M55B120. Next base: position 10,215 of record CAZKVA010000001.1, on the reverse strand, counting down.
TGTTGAATCTATCAACTAGCTCAGTGATAGTCTTATCACCCGACATCAGTCTTGCTCCAAGGGTTGTGGATTTTAAAAAGTTTTTACCGGAAAAACAGAAAAAAGCAGCAATCCTAAATAAAGTAGAAGAAGGGGATATACAAATAAAAAAAGACTATGAAAGTATTATCGGCATTCCCGTTTGCGGTCAATTTGATTTTGTTCCAAAAAATAATAGGAAATTATTAAAAGATGGAAAATCAGTGATAGGGCTTCCGGATATGCAGGCCGGTATACGGGAACTTGTGGATTATTTATTTTAATATGGAAGAAGAAAAAAAATTATACACCATAAAAGAAGTCTCGGAGCTGGTAGGGATAAGTGAATCCGAGATAATCAGGGTAGTAATGCTTAAAAAGTTACCTGCTATAAGAGTTGGTAAAGCTATAAGGATCAAAGAAGAGGACCTTGAGAATTTTTTAAATAGTTTTATAGGAGTGGAGAAGTCCCAACAGGTGAGCAAGGAGCCTGTACTTTATACAGCAGAACAGGTGGCAAAGATTTTGAAGCTTTCAGTAGATAATATTTGGAATCTATTAAAAACAGGAAAGCTTAAAGGATTCAAGATCAGGGAAGGTAGAAGTTCGTGGAGAGTGCCTGCGGATAGTCTGGAGGATTTTATAGAAAGCAGAACTAATAAGTCGATTTAGGACAGGTTCCTGGTATGACAGATAATAAAAAAAGAAGATTAACGGCCTGGGAAAAGATAGCGATAGGAATAATAGTTATTTTGATAATTGTAATAGTCTTGCTGGTCTTTGTGGACCAGATACAGGAATATTTAAATATTTTTTTTAATTGGTATAACAGTGGCAAATAAATTATTGATCTATTTATTTTACAAACTTATTTCACGGATAAAGGAGGTGTTTAGGATGAAGAAGCTATACAGAGTATTAATGATCTTAGGTTCCCTGGTAGGGATCTGTGCAACAGTAAGATGGTAGAAATGGAAGCAGCAAAGCTGCATTCAGTAGTAAAGGTATAACCATAGAAATGCAGCAATTTGATTGTCAAGCAAGTTATTTTTGAAAGAGAGGTGTTTAGAATGAAGAAGCTATACAGAGTATTAATGATCTTAGGTTCCCTGGTAGGGATCTGTG
>CAZKVA010000001.1:0-8972 GCA_964556035.1 uncultured Actinomycetota bacterium | reverse complement strand
CAACAGTAAGATGGTAGAAAATATAATAAATTATCCATTTTTGGTATAATGCATTATATTTGTTAAGAGAGCATGAGAACTAGTGGCAAAAGATAGAACTCTAATTTTAAAGATATATGTTTATTTAGTTTGTTTAGTAGGTATAGCAGTTTCATTTTACATACTTACTACCTACAGGGACGTATCAATATTAGGAGTGGTGTTGTTTGGTGTATTGATCTTTGCAGCTGACAACCTTTCGGCACCTCTCCCAAAAACCGGAAGTGTTTCTGTAAATTTTGGTATTTCACTTGCAAGCCTCATCATATTTGGTCCCTCAACAGCAATCATCGTTACTTTCATATCGATTTTCAATATACGGGAATTCGTAAAACGGGTTCCTTATTATAGGCATATATTCAATGCCGGGCAGTATTTGGTATCTATGGGTGTAGCAAGTCTGGTCTTTGAGATCGTTTATGATAGAAGTATTACGAATTTTTTCGATGCAAAAAATATAGGATTTATCCTGGCTGCTGCTTATATATTTTTCTTTCTCAATACAGTACTTACCGCTGGGGCAATATCAATAAATGAAGGAATAAGCTTTGCCAATGTATGGATATTTAATTTTGCATGGTTGATACCATTTCAATTGTTCCTGGCTGCTATGGCCATAGCTATAGCTTTCCTGTACAGGCTAAGCCCATTCACGCTTCTTTTCACCTCCCTGCCGCTCATAATTGCACAGTATACATATCTATTGAGGGTGAAAGAAAGACAGGCCCTACTCAATAGTATCTTACAGATCGTAAAGATCATGGAAGCAAAAGACACATATACTGCGGGCCATTCTGTAAGAGTTGCAGAATATAGCGAGAAAATAGCACGCCAGATGAAACTTAATGAATATGATTCTGAACTTCTTGTAAATCTTGCAAACCTGCATGATCTGGGTAAAATACAGGTCGACTTGTCTGTATTGAATAAACCCGGAAGCTTCAATAAGGCCGATTGGGAGGAAGTCAAGAAACACCCATTGGTAGGTTATAATATTGTAAAAGAAATAACATTTCTCAAAAGTGAAGCATCTGCAATACTTCACCATCATGAGAGAATGGACGGGAAAGGATATCCTGACGGTATAAAAGGTGATGAGATCTCTCTTTATGCAAAGATACTTATGGTAGCAGATTCATATGATGCTATGACTACGGACCGTCCATATAGACTGGCAATGACCATGCAGGAAGCAATAGATGAACTCAAGAGAAATTCCGGTACCCAATTCGATCCCAAAGTATGTAGTGTCATGGTAAAACTCCTTGAAGGGGAACAGGCATTATAATGGGTAAAAGATTCTGGATAATATTCCTGAAAAGTATCGGAATTTTTGCTGCAGGGGTAGCTCTGGGATATTTATTTTACTTTTTTTTCAAAGAGCAAAGTGCATATATAATTGAAAGATTTAAGATACTGCAGCAGTTTTTTGGTATAAATGAATATTCAGAGGGAATGACTTATTCCAGAGTATTTACCACTATCTTTATCGGGAACTTTATTTCTACAATTTTGTATTTTGTGCTGGGATATTTGCGGTTGAGCCTACCGGTAAGCTTTATATCAGGACTGTTTATATCTATTTTTCTTTTTTCTGGTATTGTAAGGCACGGTATTTCCATACCTCCTGAGGTTATAATTCTTTCATCCACTGAAATGCTTTACCGCATAATCACTATAAGCAGCGGGGAATATATTCATAAGCATAGATTATCCAATTTAGTTGTCCCTATCATAGCTATTTTAAGTATAATCATACTTTACCTCGCAGCTTCCTTTTATGAGGTAATCCAGATATTCAAATAGCAGGATCACTTAAGTGATTGTTTTCTGAATTCTCTTTTCCATTTCAGGCTATTAAGGACAAGCTTAAAAAACTTTATGGTATCTTTTACAGGATTGACATAGCTTACAAAATCATCATGATAAATAGTCTTGATCGGAACATTCAATATTTTCATATCCTGCCATCCTGCACGGAGTATGATCTCGGGCTCTGTGTCAAAATTCTTTGTTTTTAGTTTTATTTTTTTTATTGTCATTGTCTTGAGATAGCGGTAGCCAGACTGGACGTCACTTACTTTTTTCCCTGCAATTTTTGAGATGATCCAGGATGTAAAGATATTGGTGGCAAGCCTTATAAACGGCATTCCTGCAGTATTGCCAAGGCGGTCCCCGATGATGAGGTCAGGATCTTCTTTTTTGATCACTTCTAAAAAATTTATTATTTCCTTTGTATCATGTTGACCATCAGCATCAAGAGTTATGACTCCTGAATAATTATTTTCTTTTATATAGTCAAAACCTGTAATAAGTGCCTGGCCCTTTCCAAGATTCTTACTATGTCTGACAAGTTTCAAGTAGGGACTATAAGCAGATATAAGGGATTCGACAATGGATGCGGTAGAATCGATTGAACCATCATCGATGATTATTATATCCATTTCATATTTTGATGAATTTTCTATTACCCCTTCTATGTATTTTTCTTCATTATACGCAGGGATAAGTAATGCTAATCTAATCCCACCTGTTTCTTTATGCATTCAGAACCTTTCGTCTCAATATTTCTTTTTCTGTGATTATAATATCCACTTTCAGGTCATGAGCCATTACAGGGATATTTTTAATTAGCTGGAGGTCAAAAGCAAGAGCGATTCTGGGAGCCTTCACTGGTAATTCTTCCAGTAATTTATCATAAAAACCTCCTCCATAACCAAGCCGGTTAAAATTCCTGTCAAAACCTACTCCCGGAACCAGGACCATATCTATATTCTTATATGATGCAATTGTGCATTTAGAAGGAATGGGCTCCATTATATCAAAGCTTCCGGGGCTAAGGTCATTTTTTAGATCTTTAATATAGTATAGGTCCAGTTTTTTACCATTGACTTTTGGCAGGATGATCTTTTTTTTCTGTTTTAAAGCATTACGGATGATTATGGTAGTATCTATTTCGCTTCTAAATGGATAATATGCAAGGATCTCTTTTGAAGTCCCGTAACATTGAAGCCCCATAAACTTATCTGCAATCGACATGTTTTCTGACTGTATTAAACGACAAGTCAGATTGTCCCTTGCTTTCTGGATATTATTTCTGATTATTTTTTTAGAGCTATGAGTTTTTCTATTATCCGGATCAGTTTTCATAAAATGAAACAGTAATACCTCCCGGACCAAGATGTGTTCCAACAACTGCTCCAACATTAACCCTGAAAATTTCTTTTGGGCTGAATTTTTCCTTTATCCTGTCATACATCTCGGATCCATCCTCTTCCGTATCAGAGTCACCTACTGAAACAATCAGTTTTGAAGGATCTTCTATTATAGCCTCCATTAAATTAATTATCTCAGTTTTTGCCTGATTCCATCTTCTTGCAGTTTTAAACTGGGAAACCTCGCCATCATGTATTGAAAGAATCGGTTTTATTTCAAGAAGAGATGCAATAAGTCCCTTAGCTTTTCCGATCCGTCCTCCTTTTTTCAGGTATTCGAGTGTACTGGGTACGAATAATACATTCATCTTGCTTTTAACGCCATCAATACCGGATAGTATTTCATCATATGATCCACCAGATGCAGCTATTTTTGCAGCTTCCAAGACTAAAAAACCCAGTGGCATGTGTACGTATTCCGAATCCAGTATCTCTATTGGGGCATCAGGCATTTGCTGTTTTGCCATTTCAGCAGAATTAATGGTCCCGGACATCTTCTTTGATATGTGAATAGATAATACCCGTTCATGGTCCTTAAGGAGATCATTGTACACATCTATAAAATCCCTGGGGGTGGGCTGGGTTGTAGTGGGAAGTTTCTCTGCGGACCTCAATTTCTTATAGAATTCTTCTGTGGTTATTTGTATCCCATCATCAAGAAATGTCTCTTCTTCAAAGATAACCGACAATGGCACAGAGGTGATCTGATATTTTCCGAGCATATCTTTTGGTATATCGGAAGTGCTGTCAGTAACAATCGCTATTCCACTCATATTCACTCCTTATAAAAAAGGTTGGCTATTAAGTCTGATAATACAATAATTTATGCTTTTTCGGAAATAATTTTAATCAATTTAGCATTTTGTTTAAAAATATTTGTCCAGGACCTCAGGCTGAACTAAAAAAAAGTACTTAGTCAGAATGGATATTATTTTATTTCCAATGATATTTTGATTTAAAAGTAATTATTAATCAGCTTTTTTGGTATAATTTTTTTATTATTTTTGCAATTATTTTAGTTATTTGAGGTAAGTTATGAACCTTTCAGGAACAATTAATAGAAAAGCCATCAGATCAAGCATCATTATTATTTCTATTTTTATGATCATACTTTCTGCAATGAACTTCTCGGCATGTGATACCAGGGAGAGAATAATCAAGATCGGAAACCAGGCAGTACTTTCAGGGCAGTACAAGTCTTTTGGTGAGGACCAGCTTGTGAGCATGGAACTGGCTATATCAAAAATATCTCCAGTCAGCATAGGAGGTTTTGATTATAAAATAAAACTTATCACCAAAGATGATGAAGGTAATCCGGAAAAGGCTTTTCTTATTGCAAGAGAAATGGTCGACCAGGGAGTAGTGGCAGTAATCGGTTCGACTTTTGATGGTACGACTAAAGTATCGATACCGGTTTATGGGGAATATAATATCCCGATAATAACTCCATTTGCACAGAAAATAGATATCGCTGCTGGAAGCAATAATTTTTTCAGGATGATCATTAATAATAAACAAAAGATAGAGAATATAGCTGATTTTATAATTAATGATATTGAACCGGAAAAAATAGTATTTATAGATAATAGGGAAGAGTATTCAAGCGATCTTATAGACTTTATGGAAGAATTGTTTAGTGAACAGGACAAGGAAGTCTTAAGAAGATATTCAATAAAGACCGGTGAAGATGACTTGACGGTACTGGCAGAGAATCTCCTGATAGATGAACCGGACTATATATTCTTTGCTGCTAGACATAATGAACTGGCTTTGTTGATAAAAGAGATAAGGGAGCTGGGCCTTGAGTCAAGGTTTATTACTGAAACCCTGGGTATGGATGAATCAATTTTTTCATTTGCAGATTATTCGGACCTGGAAGGCACAATAGCCATAATTCCTGAACCACCGTCACTTGCCATATATTCTGAGGATCAGGATGCTGTGAATTTCTGGCATGATTATAATGAGATGCTTGATAGCTTAAAAGAAGAATCATCATTTTCCATTGACGGTCCTGGAGAATATGCTCCATATGCATATGATGCGGTCCTTCTTGTGATCGAAGCGATGCAGAGATCCAATTCTGTGATACCGGTAGATTTCATGACGGAGCTAAGAGGGACCTCTTTTAATGGAGTGACCGGAGATATTCAATTTGATTCAAATGGCGACAGGCTGGATCCACCTTCGACCATATTTATAATAAAGGATGGAGTTTGGGCGAGATATAATTAAAGCCCGGACATGCGTCTAGGACGGCATGAGGAAATTCAGTTTTCTTGGGGCTACTTTAAATACTGCTGGCAGTTTGCATATATATTCTCCATCGGCAAAAACACTGAAATCATAATTGCTCTCCAGCTTCATTTCTTTTGTCCGGAATATCTCAACATTAGGGTCATCTGTATGTTTTCCCTCGAATACTTTTGGAAATACTTTTATAAAATGCAGTTTGCTCATCCTTTTGATAATACAGATATCAAATAATCCATCCGAAGGAGATGCATCCGGAGTGATTTTCATTCCGCCTCCATAACTTGGAAGATTTGCACATGCTATCATCATTCCATATATATTGCGCCCATCATCATTAGAGGTGACCGTAAATTCTTTTGACTGGAAGGTAAGGAGAGTCTTATAAACAGAGTAAGTATATTTTGATGGCCCCTTTATCGGGTATTTGGTATTATTTGCCAGATCATTTACCTCAGAATCAAAGCCCGACCCGGCAATACATAAATAATAGTGTTTATCATTAATAAGGCCAAGATCGAGTTTGCCTATATTTTCCTGTTTTATTATTCTACAGCATTTTTTTATATCATCAGGAATTCCCAGATTAATAGCTATATCATTACCTGAGCCCATAGGTATTATTCCAAGATTTTTATTACTTCCTGCAAGTGCATTGACCATATGGTGAAGGGTTCCGTCGCCACCGACTGCTATGAAGTTTGAGTAGTCAGAGTCAAGACCTTTTTTGGTGGTATAGACAAGGTCTTCCAGGCTTTTAGTCATATGAATATCATAGTCTACTCCAAGGCGGTCAAGTTCTGAACTTATTTCCTCCCTGGATGCGATAGCTTTTCCTCCTGCAGAAGTAGGATTTATAAAAATAAGTGTTTTCATCTGGCTCCCCTCAAAATATATTTTATGCAATTTTTGCTAAAAAAATATATCCGCTCCTGATACCGGTTTAAAAAGAATAATCAGATCATATGGATATTTGCACTTCCATTATTATATTAGACTATAAAAGAGTCAGTTAGTTTTATTTTGGCAGTTTTAAAAACAATGTCAGACAGAAATCGGTCATTTAGAAAAAAGTTTCCCAAATAACACTACAATACCAGTTGCTTTGATTGACTTTTAAACACCTGTATTATAATCTTTAAATGGTTTTAAAAGCACCCAATTTTTAAGGAGATAGAATGAATATATTTAATAAGGTATTAGTGATCACAATTTTAGTATGTCTTACTTTTTTTAGCCTGTTTGCAATTGTAAATGAATTTGCGAATTTTATTGATTGGTCCGGAGTTGGGCAGAAAATACTGGATCCTGCAAATGATATCAATCCATATATAGCAACTCTTGCACTGCTTTTTATACTCATTATATCTATTTTTCTATTAATACTTGAGTTTTATCCCGGAAGGTCCAGGACAGCAAATATATCAAGTTCAAGATCTGGTTTTGCCATGATAACTATTGATACTATTGAAGAGCAAATAAAGAATACGGTCAATAAATTAAGCGGCCTTGAGGATATAAGGGTCAAAATCGATCCCAAATCAAATGGAATAATAATAAATATGTTTGCTAAATTATCTGAGGATCAGGACCTGCCAGGTAAAATGCAGGAAATAACAAAAGAAGCATCCACCCTGGCTTCAGAAAAACTGGGCATAAAAGTTAGGAAGACTAATCTGACAATAGTGGGTCTCAGCAATAAACAAACTTCTGTAGATATGGTTGAAGTAGAAACAAAGGAAAAACCGGTCCCAGCTGTGAAAGTAAAAGATAAAAAGGTACCGGCAGACAGGAAAAAAAGTGAAGAGGAAAAATAATTATTTATTTTTCTATTAAAATTTATATAATTAAAAATTACTTTATACTGATGCGGGCTTAGTATATCGGTAGTACATGAGCTTCCCAAGCTCAAGAGACGGGTTCGATTCCCGTAGCCCGCTCCATTTTAACAACTTTTTTTGACTTATAGGTATTTAAAAATATGATAGACGGTAAAAAATTTAAGACTAAAAAGATAATACCTTTAACTAAAAAAACCAGAATCACCATCAAAAAAGATCTCGAAAAGTACCGGAAACTGGCCAGGGAATTTGGTGCCACAGACAGTAAAATAGTACCAGCAGACTGCAAGACTGCTCTATGTTCAGGTATGGGATGTATATCCTATCGCATCAAAATATGATGATACTGATTCTATAAAATGTGCAGTATCTGTAGGTATAATATTTATAAACTAGATCATAATGGAACACTGGATGAAAGGACGGCAGTAAAAATGGCAGATATACTATCTGAACTTGATAAATATATCCCCGAGGATAATCCAAGGAAATGGGCCAAATTGTCAAGCCAAATTGATTTTAGAAGACTTGAGCTGACACTTCTAAAAGAAATACTGATAGAATTAAGACAGATCAATGCAAAATAAGTAATAGTTGATGCTTGATAATAAGATCTTAGGACAATTAACTTCAAGAGGCGGAAACCGCCTTATTATCGGTCCACCCGGATCCGGTAAGACTTACACACTGATAAGGATCGTAAAACATCTTCTGGATAAAAAAGATATAGATCCATCCCGGATATTAATATTTACCTTTAACCGCAGATGGGCAAAGATCTTAAGGGAAGAGACAGTCAGGCTTGTAAACCGGAGCATATGGGAACTTCCTATCGGAACTTTTTTTTCATTCTGTAATGACTTTCTTGCATGGAAAGATCTAAGAGAGTTAAGATCTGAAATAACTGGAAATACATTTAAAGCAAACACCAGCAGACATCTGGAAAATATAAAAATTGACTACAATTCAAATAGCGGTAGCATCGTTAATTCTGCAACTCAATGGAATCTGCTAAAAGAGGTCATTTCCGGGCTCAGTCATAATGATTATCCATATTCTTACAGGTACTTTAACTCGACAGGGTATGTTGCGAACAGCTTTTTACAAGAAGTCTTTGATTTCATTCTAAGGGCACAGGAAAATCTTCTTGAACCGGAAGAACTGCTCCGGAGATTTACTCCACATAATAATCCGGTCCTATCAGAGCTTTCAGGTATCTATTCCCGCTATATTGAGATACTACAGGAGCAAGGTAAGAAGAATTACGGGATCCTCTTACAAGAGACTGCAGCAGCCCTTAAAGGGGATGCCCCGGTAAGGAATGAATGGAAAGAAAAATATGAATATATTTTGGTAGATGAGCTCCAGGAGACCAATAAGGCACAGATAGAGATCATAAAAAATATCTCCAGGGATAATTGTATTTTTTTCGGGAATGATGATCAGGCAGTCTATAATTTCAGGGGCGGGATATCTGATAATTTTTTAAAAGTCTACAGGGATCTTAAGCCCAGGGGGAGAGTTCATTTTTTAGAAAAAAATTATAGGAGTGCAAAAAATATTGTCGAATTCTCCAATAATTTTATAGGGTCCGATATTGAGAGGATACCAAAAAATAATATTG